>JBEKOS010000536.1:0-3284 GCA_049521535.1 Terriglobales bacterium
ATCGTGCTCGACGCCGGATTAATCATGGTGCCGGGAATGATTCCGCCAGCGAAGGGCAGGCCGGTGGCGGGATTGAATATCTGCACCGGCATTCCGGCATTGGGGCCGCTGGTGTAGTCCGTTTGGGAAAAATTGCCGGCCCTTTCAAGCGCGGTGGGCACGTGCGAAAACGAGTCGTAGGGCGTGCTGGCGCGATTGCCAAAGAAATTGACGAAGTAGAACGTCTTCTCGTCGCCCTTGAAGACCTTGGGTATCTTGAGCGGGCCGCCGATGGTGCCGCCGTAGCGGCTGGAAGAATAAGGTGGGTTCACGGCCGGGGCGCCGCTTAAGGAATACGGAGCGGCATTAAGCGCCGAATCCCCGAACGAGAAAAAGAGCGAACCGTGCGGCTGGTTGGAGTTGAAGCCGGGGCGCCGTCCACCAAAGCCTCCCCGCCCGCCGCCTCCGCCCCCGGGAAGTCCCGAACCGCCAGAAAGTTGACCTCCGAACTGGGGCGACAAGCCGTTCGGGGAGTTCTGTCCGGCAGCTTGCATCTCCTGAACGCGACTGCGCAGGTCGTCGAGGTTGCCACCGTATTCCGTGCCGCTGCCCGTGGCTCCGTTAATGGCCAACGATTCCGTGGCTGCCTCCCCGCTTGCTCCCAGTGCCGGCATGCCGGGAAGGGGCGTTGTGCCGGCGGTATCCGCCGATGCAAGATTCGCTTCGTCTGCGAGAAGGCCCACTCGCTGCCGCCCTCGCGTGGCCGAGGCAGTCTGTTGCGAATGAGATTGCTGCGCCGGCACCCGTGAAAGCAATACCAACTGCAGCTCAATGCGCGGATGAGGCTTCGCCTCCTCGACCTCAATCTCGCGGGTGACGGGCGCAAAGCCGGCCATTTCAGTGCTCACGGTCCAGCGGCCCTTTTCGGGAAGCACCGCACTGAAGTTGCCCTCTGCGTCAGTCGAGGTCACAATCCTATGTCCGCCACCATCGCTCGCCACTACGGTAACGCCTGGTATCGGCAGGCTGCCGGATTTCACAGCTCCGCCGATCACCATTACAGTAGTGTCGGCGCGAGCTTTGTCAGACGCGCCGGGAACGGCAGGCTGCTGGGCGAAAGCAGTCCAGGCAAATCCCAGCCATAGCGCAAGTACGAAGTGCTTCAGGTGTCCACCAACGACTGACGTTCGCAATGCCGGGCGCGGTTCGACGATTGGGACTAGAGGACGCAGCATTGGAGAAACGGCATTCCCGCTAATGGCGATAATAAGGCTTGCGGGAAACCGGCGGGGCGTCCAGACCGCCGCGTTTACAATTTCCTACATAAATCTCCACTCGTAGGTCCAGCATACAAAACGTTCTTTACCTTCCTGATCCGCAGCCATCCGCGTCAATCCGCGGCGGATTGCTTCTTCTGAATCTCCCAGCAACTCCGCGCAATCTCCCAATCCTCCTGCGCGCGGATGATCAGGACGTGCGCGGCTGAAACTGTGCTGGATATGTCCCGGTCGGAGGCCGGCCTGGTATTTTTGGCCGAATCCAGCACGACGCCGGCATAGCGAAGGTTGTCGCAAACGGCGGCGCGCACTTCGGATGAGTTCTCTCCTACGCCGGCGGTGAAAACCAGGGCATCAATCCCGCCCAGCACCGCTATCATGGCGCCGATTCCTGAACGCAGACGATGAACATAGATCTCAAAAGCCAGCTTGGCGCGCTCATCGCCATTTTCCACCGCAGCCAGAATCTGCCGCATGTCGCCGGAAATGCCGGATATTCCCAGTAGCCCGGAGTGCCGGTTCAGGAGTTCATCAAGCTTCCTGCCGGTAAGGCGCTTCTGGCGCATCAGGTAGGTCAGGATACCGGGATCCACCGAGCCTGAGCGAGTCCCCATCATCAGGCCCTCCAGTGGAGTAAAGCCCATGGTGGTATCCACGCTTTTTCCGTTGCGTATGGCGGCCAGGGAACATCCGTTGCCCAGGTGGCAACTCACCAGGCGCAGGGCATTCGCATCCCGGCGCAACAGTTGAGCGGCACGCCGCGCGCAGTACTGGTGATTGATACCGTGAAATCCATAGCGGCGAATTCCGGATTCAAACCACTCGTAGGGACCCGGATAGACCGCGGCGCTCAGCGGCATGCGCTTATGAAAACCGGTGTCGAAGACGGCGATCTGCGGAGTTGGCCCGAGTAGTTTTTCAACCGTGGCCATCCCTTCCAATTCGGCGCGATTATGGAGCGGGGCGAAAACCGAGACCTTCCTGATCGCCGATTTCACCTTCGCAGTGATGATTACAGGATCTTCAAATTCGGGCCCGCCATGCACTACCCGGTGTCCCACAACATCGATTTCAGAAGGCTTGGCGATGACCTTGCCGGCGCCGCCCCACAGATTTTTCAGGAGATGCCCCACTGCCGGGGCGCGTGACGCGATCTTGATTCGCCTCCTGGCCGAAAAACCGCGCTGGTTCTTGATCTCCGAATGGGCGAATCCGTCCTCGCCCCATTCGATCTTCCCTTCCCAAATGCAGGAAGGCGGATGGTCGGGAAGCGAGTCGCCGATCTCGTAAAGGCAGGTTTTCTGACTGCTGGAACCGGAGTTGAGGACGAGAATTTTCATTGTTGTCCGCTCGTGTCGTTGCTTACGACCTGGGTTGTCATCCTGAGGCCGCGTTCTGTGCGGCCGAAGGACCTATGCACTCTTCTGCTGCACGCAAAATGCACAGATCCTTCGCTTCGCTCAGGATGACAAGCTATTTCTCTCCTCTGCTAAGGGCGCAAAAAGGCTTGGCTAATCTCGTGACCTGGCAGAGTATCCAGTCGCCGCGTCCCGCATCAGCGAGAACCACTGCCGGGCGGAGCTTTGTGCTCGCGGGATCTCACAATGGAAATCGCACCACCACCACATCCCCGGGCGCAGGTGCGACCATGCGTCATCCTCCTCTTTGCGATTCCGACCCTGGGCAAGAGCCGACTCGCTGAGCGACGCTGTTTCCGGCACATTGTCGAGGGGGCGATCCTCAAGAATTGTCACGAGTGCACGCCTTGCCGACGGCAGATGCACTGGTTCAAGCTACCGCAGGTTGCCTTCTTCATCAATTACGGCTTCGACGGTTCGAATCATTTCTCCTGCCTCTTCGCGCAGTTTACACCCTTGCGCGCCAGCTCTGTGCTTGGAAGGGCATCGAAAAGCATCTACTCACCTGTAGAAAACAAATGTTGTCGCAGGATGCATCAAGAATCCACCCGATTCTGCGCCAATCTGCAACAGGTACGCGGCCGTTCGAAAGCGATCTCTTGGAGTCGAT
>JBEKOS010000537.1:0-3284 GCA_049521535.1 Terriglobales bacterium
CCCATCTGGTTCCAAATGGCAAACCGGATTTGTTGAGCGACATCCTGAAGCAGCATGCGGCGGCAGTGCCGTAAGCAGGCTTTCACCAGGCAGGTCAGGCACAGAGACAGAGAGTTGTAGAGAGATAAGAGAACTGAAGTTCATACGAAAAGCCGGCCTGCCGCCCTGTTCTTCTCCGTCGTTCCTTTCTCGGTGGCTCGGAGCTTCCGTGCTGTAGATTTTTTTTCGAGTTCCTCAGCGGCAAAAATTCCTTCTCCTCTTGAATCCAGCCGAGAGACACGCTAGTATGACGGGTGCTCCTAACTTCAGCCACTGAGACGCCCCTGCCGGGAAAGACACAGGCTTCCATCTCTTGCCACGGCGGTGTGAGGTAATATGCCTCAGAATTATGTACCCATATTCATCATGATCCTGTTCGCGATGGCGGTTCCCGTCGTCACGCTGGCGTTTGCGAAACTGATCCGCCCCGGCAAGCCCGACAAGGTCAAGTTGATGCCCTATGAATGCGGCATTACTCCTGTCGAAAATGCCCGCCAGCGGTATACCGTCCGTTATTACATCGTTGCCATCCTTTTTGTGGTCTTCGAGGTGGAGGCGATTTTCCTCTTTCCCTGGGCGGTCCAGTTCATGGCATTGCGCTTGTTTGGGCTGGTGGAAATGCTGGTATTTCTTGGCATCCTGGTCGTTGGTTTTATTTGGATATGGAAGAAGGGCGCGCTGGAGTGGATCTGATCGAGTTGGTGATTTGCAATTTCTAATTTCCGAGCGACTGTAGTTGCGAAGATTGCAAATTACCAATTACCAATTGCAAATGAGCGATATGCCTGAAGAGACAAACGAGAAACCAGCAACACCACCAACGGCTCCAAAGTCACCTGAAGCCTCGGCCGTAAAGCCGGCTGCGCCGGCGGCAGCCAAAGGCGCTGCGCCGGCCAAGGCTCCCATCCCGGTTCCTGAACCCTGGAATGCTGCCTTGCCGGACAACTTTAAGGCGCGCTTCGGTTCGGCGATTAAGGAGGCCAGCACGTATCTCGGGCAAAGTTACATGGTGGTGGACCGAGCCGTGGTGATGGAGGTCCTGCAGATTCTGCGTGACGAGGCGCACTTCGATTATTGCGTGGATATTACGGCAGTGCATTATCCCAAGAAGGAATTGCAGTTTGAGTTGGTTTGGATTCTGTACTCCTTTGCGAAAAACGATCGCATACGCGTGAAAACTCAGATCAAGGAAGGCGAATCTGCTCCCAGTGCGGTGTCGATTTGGCCAACAGCGAACTGGCTGGAACGCGAATGCTACGACATGTTTGGAATCACTTTTGAGGGTCATCCCGACTTACGGCGCATTCTTTTGCCGGACGGCTGGAAGGGATACCCATTGCGCAAGGATTATGACATTCTCTTGCAGGACAAGGAATGGGTTCAAACCAACCTTGGCATTGAGAGCGGACAGTAAGTGCAGTAGTCAGTTGTCAGTCGCCAGAACGAGGAAGCAGCCCAGAGAAACTGGCGACCGGTGACTGGGGAACATGCAGATATGACACAAGCTACCGAAGACCGGACATTTCTCGATTCCGATGAATTGGTATTGAATATGGGTCCGCAGCACCCGTCTACGCACGGGGTTCTGCGGGTAATCCTCAAGCTGGATGGCGAAAAGGTGCTGGGCACTGAGTGCGTCATTGGCTATCTGCATCGCGGCGTGGAGAAAATTGCCGAGAACCGTACCTACACCATGTTCAATCCCTACGTGGATCGCATGGATTACGTGGCGTCGGTGTCGAACGGCCTGGGCTACTGTCTGGCGATCGAGAAGTTGTTCAACTCCGAGGCGCCGCCGCGGGCGCAGCACATCCGCGTGATTCTCACTGAGTTGAACCGCCTGGCCAGCCACATGATATGGCTCGGCACCCATGCACTGGACATCGGCGCGATGACTCCCCTCTTCTACACCTTCCGGGACCGCGAAGAAATCCTCAAGATATTTGAAAAGTACTGCGGAGCGCGACTCACCACCCACGCATTCCGAATCGGCGGCTGCATTTACGAGACTTACGAGGGCATGGAACAGGACGTCCTGGACTATTGCGACTACCTTGGCCCGAAAATCGACGAATATGAGCAGTTGCTTACGACCAATCGGATCTGGGTGAAGCGCACGCAGGGTGTCGGGCGCATCTCTGCCGCTGACTGCATCGCATTGGGCGTGACCGGGCCGGTGTTGCGCGCCAGCGGCGTCAAGTGGGACCTGCGCAAAGCACTGCCCTATTCCGGCTACGAAAAATTTGAGTTCGACATTCCCATCGGGCAGAGCGGCGACACATTTGATCGGTATATCGTGCGCATTGCGGAAATGCACCAGTCAATTCGCATTATTCGTCAGGCGGTCAAGAGCCTGCCGGAAGGCCCGATCATGGCGAAGATTCCCAAGGTGATGAAGCCCCCGGTAGGCGAGGTCTACGTCTCCATCGAAGCGCCCAAAGGTGAGCTTGGATACTTCGTTGTTAGTGATGGCTCCACGCAGCCGTACCGGGTGCGCGTGCGTCCGCCCTCGTTTGTGAACCTGCAGGCACTGGACATCATGGTTCGAGGCCAATTGGTAGCCGACGTAGTCGCTGTGATTGGCACGCTGGATATCGTCCTGGGCGAGGTAGATCGGTAAGATGCTGGAACGAGCGCTTGAATACATCCGAGGGTACTTTGGCCAGCCTGTTACCCCCGGCGAAGCCGGCAATTATTTCTGGGCAGCAGTTTATGTCCTGGTGATTGTTCTCGCAATTACCGTGGTCCTGATGCTTATCAATTGGGGCGAGCGCAAACTGCTGGCACACATGCAGGTGCGGTTGGGACCGATGCGTGTTGGGCCGCACGGCCTGCTGCAGCCATTCGCCGATGCTCTGAAGCTGCTCATCAAGGAAGACGTCATTCCGGCAAAAGCCGACGTTGTGGTTTATTACCTGGCCCCGGTGATGCTGGTGATTACCGCGTGGGTTGGCTTCTTGGTTATTCCCTTCGGACGTACGCACGCTGTCACCGATATGAACATTGGCGTGCTTTTCATGCTCGGCGTTTCTTCATTGAGCGTCCTGGGCGTTGTAATGGCAGGCTGGTCCTCAAATTCCAATTATCCGCTGCTCGGCTCGCTGCGTTCCGGCGCGCAGATGATTTCTTACGAGGTGGCAATGGGACTGGCGATAGTCTCGGCGGTGATGATGACGAGCCTGAGTGGCGTCGGCATGTACGGCGTGGACAAAAGCTCCGCTGGCAGCGGTACCCTCAGCATGATC
>JBEKOS010000538.1:0-3265 GCA_049521535.1 Terriglobales bacterium
AGAGGTGATGGCCATAGGAGACAACTACAACGACATTGAAATGCTCCACTTTGCGGGCGTGCCCGTGATCATGGGCAATGCTTGTGACGAGTTGAAGCAAAACGGTTGGGTAGTTACTCTAGGGAATGACCATGCCGGCGTCGCGCACGCGGTCAAACTAATACTCGGAATGTGACTTCGCAAATCGCTGCCGAACGTCGCGTGTAGGATAAGTCGGCCAGTAACGCGACCGCTCGTAGAGCTGTCCGGCCCCAGGCGCCCGAGGTAGAATAAGCACTCCTTCCCTGATAACCCTACTGGCGCGCCGTCTTGCAAGCGGCAGTTGAGGAGGATATTCAAGGTGCCGCAGATTGATTGAATCGGTAAACAAATCGGGCGAGGTTCGGAGCGCTGACCAAGCGGCCATTCGTGGGCTGATATGTGAAACTGTCGCTCGTGTCTGCCGCCAGCAAGCGGGCCATCACTTGCGCAGCTTGCTCCTGACCGGCAGCGTTGCCCGTGATGAGGCAACAATTCTTGTCTATCCCGACGGTTGGCGAGTGTTGGGCGATGCAGATTTCATGGCCGTGTTCCAGCGGGATGCGCCCTTGCCGGCAGCCAGCGTCGTGGCGGCCCTGACCGCGAAATGCGAATCCGATTTGCACGCCGCCGGGGTGGTCGTCCACGTGGGTCTGGCCGTAGTTCACGACGATTATTTTTGCCGGCTTCCTGCCCACATCTTCACCTACGAACTCGGTTGCTGCGGGCGCATCGTCTGCGGAGATCACACTCCTCTCGGGCTCATCCCCCGTTTTCCCGCGTCCGCCATCGATAAAGAAGATGCGTGCCGCCTGTTGGCTAACCGCACCATTGAATGTCTCGAACTGTCTGAAAATCCCCTGCATGCGCCACCCCCTCGATCGTCAACATCGAGCGAAGCGCAGGGCAGCGCGCCCGGTGGAAATCCTGCGCCTGAAGAAGAGCTGCACTATCGCACGGTAAAGCTGTTTTTGGACATGGCGACATCGCTCCTGGTGTTTTTGGGCGCCTATGAGCCGACGTATGGCGAGCGGGCGCAGAGGCTGCAGCAACTAGCAGCGAGTTTGGAGGAGCAAGCAAAACTTCCGTTTGGACTTAAGCCGTTTGCCGGACGCGTAAACGAGTGTACCCAGTGGAAGATATCCGGGGGCGGGAGTGATTGTAGTTCCGGTCCTGAAATCCTTCGGGAAGCGCTCAACTATGCTTGTCAGTTGTGGCGCTGGGAGTTGGCACAGCTTACTTCAGCGGCGCCTGACGCGTCGCCGGAGACCTTGTTCGCCCGGGTGGCCGCACGGCAGAGCGCTCGGCAGAAGCTTCGGGGATGGCTCTACGTCGCACGGCGTACTGGTTGGCTGCGCGGCGTGCGAAGCTGGCCGCGCTGGATAGCGATGGGCCTGCGCCGTACTCCGCGTTATTACGTCTATGAGGCTACTTGGCGGTTGGCGGCAAGCATTGGCTCTCCCGGCGAGCCGGAAGTGCGCCGGATCAGGGCGCTGCTGCCCGTCGTCGCCGGAGATGGCAACGAGGAAGGCGACTCCAGGCAACAACTTGCTCGCGAAGTGGCGTGGAATTACCGGACTTTCCTGACGGAGACGCGCGCGTGATGCGGGATCAGTTCTGTAGCCCTTATCTCGCCTGCGACAATTCCGCCGGCTTGAGCAGCTCGAAAATGAGTTTCAGACATTCCGCGCTGAATGGTGGAGATGCGCCGCCCAAGTCCGCGACGTGTCGGCAAAACCGGTTCGTATCGCGTATCCCTCCTAACCGCTCCAGATAAAAATCGCCTTACAACGCCGCGTGCAGGCAAAATCAGGATACAATCACTGCCATTTCCGGACCAAAAAGGGAATTCCGGGTGATTACTGAGACGCCGCCCCGCACCCGGGTGCTCACGGCGAAAAGATTGTGGCTCATGCATTAGTGTGCCCATAGATCTTAATTTCGCGGAAGTGAGCGCTCGTGCAGAAAGCGTCCCGCATTTCCTCTTTTGCAAATCTTGTTCGACTTCGGGGGCAGTTTATGGTTGACGGCAATATAAAAGAAAAGATTCGGGCGGGGCTCCATGACGAAAGCGCGCGTGTCGGCCGTGACCGGGCGCTTGGGGTCATTAAACCGGCGATGAAAAAAATGACGGCTTCCTATCCGGATTTGCGAAGCCGTTTGACTGCGGTCAAGAAATATTCGATTGATCACCTGGAGCAATTGTTGCCGCAAACCGTGAAGGTGCTGCGGGACAGGGGCTGGCATGTGCTGGTAGCCGATACTCCCCAGGAAGCGTTGGATTACATCGGCAAGATTGTGGGAAAAGGCCTAGTAGTAAAGTCCAAGACCAACGCAGGCAAAGAGATTAATGTCCCTCACTACCTGGAGGATCAGGGCGCGAAAGTAGTCGAAACCGATTTAGGAGATCGCATTAACCAACTGGATGGCGGGGTTCCCAGCCATTCCTTAGCCCCAGCCATCCATGTGCCGATTGAGCGCGTGGCGGAATTGTTCTCCAAGGAAGTGGGCGAAAAGCTGGAGCCCGAACTGGAAGCTTTGGTTACTGCCGCGCGAAAGAGTTTGCGCAAGTATCTGGAACAAGCCGACGTAGGTATCTCGGGGGCGAACGCCGTGATCGCCGAAACTGGCGCGATTATCGTTACCGAAAACGAAGGCAATATTCGAGCCGTCACCAGCATACCGCGAATTCACATAGCTATTGCCGGAGTGGAAAAGATCGTTCCCAAGCTGGTGGACGCCATTACGGTGGTGAAAGCGGCGGCAGCCTATGGTGTTGGTCAGGATATTGGCACATACGTTAGCGTGATTTCGGGGCCTAGCCGCTTCGAGAACAACGATTTCGCTTTTCTGGGAACGGCGCAAGGTCCCGAGGAAGTGCACATAGTATTCCTGAAACCGGGTCGCGACAAAGCCATAGCCGATGATTACAAAGAAACCTTGTACTGCATCAATTGCGGGAGCTGCCTGAACTTTTGTCCGGTTTACTCGGCGATTGGCGAAAAATACGGTTACAAATACCTGGGCGGGCGCGGAACGGTCTTTACGGCCATGCACGCCAGTCTCGACAAAGCGCAAGAAGCCGGCTTGTCTCTTTGTATTGGCTGCAAACGATGTGAAGAAGCCTGTGCCGTGGAAATGCAAACTCCGGGCATGATCGCCCGTTTGCGGGCAACCGCAGTAAGTGAGACAGGCTTGCCATGGGCGCGGAAGACACTGCTTGAGATGCTCGCGGCTAATAAGCTTC
>JBEKOS010000539.1:0-3256 GCA_049521535.1 Terriglobales bacterium
TCGTCCTGCTGAATTGGGAGGCGAACAACGGAACGCTGGCAGCGCCCGTGGCCCCGACGGCGGTTTCGGCGGCGAACTTTGCCGCGTGCACCGCGCCCTGCATGACGGTAATACCGTTCTCCAACGGCTATCTGGATTATTGGTCCAATCCCTACTACGACTATGCAACCGACACTATCTATGCAGGGGATAGCGCCGGCTATCTCCATAAATTCAATCCCGTATTCAACGGCGTGCCCGCAGAAGTGACGAACGGAACCTGGCCGATACTACTGGATTCCGGTTACAGTATCGCGTCGCCGGCTTACGATGAAGGCACCGGTTACGTGTTTGTCGGCGACACCTACGGCTACTTTTACGCGATCACGCCCGCCGGTGCCGTCACGAAGAAATGGTGGGGCATTGACCCCGATGCGCCCAATTACGGCGCGGGAGTTTTCGATGCTCCTTTGATTGACAACGTGGCCCTGGCACAGTATTTTCCTCTGACCAGCTTTCCCTATTTCGCCAAGGGTTCCGACATCACCGTGGTCTACTACAACGCGATTGTGGAATTCTTTCCGGCAAATACGTGTAACCCTTATCCGACGGGCACATCCTCCTGCGCATGCCCTCCGTGCACGTACACCGGCACCATTCCATTTCCCGGAATCTATTCTTATCCAGCGGAGGAGATACCTCCAAATACAGCTTCTCCGAGCTACTTCTATTCGGGAGGGTTTGACAACGCTTACTTCACTTCGACCAATCCCATGAATCCCAGCGGCAACCTATACGCGGTAGGCAACACCTTCGGCGAGTTGGCGGCAGAGTATTTCGAAGATGGCTATAACGGAACGACGGTGTTTCAGATTCCCATCGTCAACAATGCCATTACCAACAATAACCAGGGCCCCTGGGTGGGCTACAACTCCGACTTCTACGGAAACGAGGGACCGCTCACCACTTACTACAATACCAATTCGGACACGGATTACCTTTTCGTGAGCGCCGACTCTACCTACTACAACGCCGAAACCGGCTACGGCGTCTGTAAGGGCACAACCGCCGCGCATACCAAGCATTGTGACACCACGTATGACGCCGACTTCGGTTGCGTCTTGTCGTTCAACGCCGCGAATTTTGCCACCACGCAGGCGCCGCTCGGCGGCCTGACCACGTGTAGCTATGTCAACGACGCCCCGGTAGGCGCAATGATCATTGACAATTCAAGCGCGATGGCCGGGGCCTCGCAGGTATACTTCAGCTCTACCCTGGGCTCCGCGATAGAATGGCCGTGCAGCAGTTATGGGTATACGCCCTGCGACATGCAGGCGCCGCAGGCTGGACCGTGAGGCGGCGGCCGTCACGAGAGGCGGCAAGAGCCCGGCGATGCGTTCGCTTGTGCTATTGTCGATAGATCAAATGTCCTACGCTGCTCCAGCTTCCACGCGCGTTGAATTGAAACACGATCTCGCGGTCGAGTTGTTGCGCAGGTGTGGCGAGGCTCGACTGCCAGTCAACGGCAGCAGCATGCTGCCGTCCTTATGGCCGGGCGATATTCTCGAAGTGCGCCACGAGGACGTGGCGAAGATTGCGCTGGGGCAGGTGGTGGTGTTCCAGCGCGATGCGCGGCTGGTAGTTCACCGTGTGATCAGGCGAGTCCGCCGGGACGGTTCCACGCTTCTGATCACGCGTGGGGACCGGCGATGGACACCGGATGCTCCGGTCTCTAGCAAAGAACTTCTGGGCTGCGTCGAGGTGGTGGAACGGGGCGACCGCCGGTTCCAGCCATCCCTGACACTTTGGGCGCGCGTAGGCTCCATTATTTGCCGATCGGAGATGGGCGCGCGCGCGCTCGGGCGATGCATGCGCTGGCTGCAGTGAAAAGCAGGCTGCGGCGGTTTTTGCCCAATCCCTAAGCTAACCCGAACCTGCCCAAAAAGTTCACCCTCTTTAGACGAAAGAGTGGTAAAATCCTGCGTGAATCAGAGTTCTGGAAAAAGCGCACTACTGCGTTTGCAGTAGTGCCCATTTCTGCTCTTTATTGCTTTGAGCATGGCGGTGCCGGGGGGTGCCATCGTTCAAGCTCTGAGTCCGTATTGATCGCCTGGACATTGCAGGATTGGAGAAAGAACCCATGAAACCAAGCCCTCGAACCATTCCCAATTGTTTTTTGGCAGCCTCGGTGTTTGCGGTGTTGTTTGCCTGCTGCGCGTCACTGGATGCCCAAAGCGTCCCCGTAACCAGTGGCGGGACGCACCCACAGCCAGTGCCAAGTGCGCAGTCCCCGCGCGTGGGCGCCGTGGAGGATTGGTCCAGCCATGCCGTGGTTTTTTCCAATCTCAGCGCTTTGGAAAAGTCAGGCCGACCGGATGCGGCGGATCGGGCTCGCAAGATTGCCAGCGACCCGCGCTACATCATGGAGCAGCTTAGGCGGCGGCAGCCGGTGTCGGATTCTAGCCTGGCGGCGCTCGCCAACCTGGCGGCGAAGCTGGCGGCAGGCGATTCATCCGCCGGCGTTCACGCAGCGATGAAAGGCGTGTCGACCACCGACGGACTGGTCAGCGCCGATCTTTCCCGCCTGCACTCGCGGGCCATGCCGTCTCGCCCGATGGAGCGCGATTGGAGTGTCAGCCTGGGCTTGGCCGGCGTGGCGTCGGATATGTATCCCGCCAAGTTTACGGCCGATGCCAGCCACAACACTCCCAACTGCCAGGAGGACTTCGTAGTTTTTGGCGTGTATGTGGACGGTTTTATCGGCCAGGCGAACATCATGGGTTTTAACAACCTGTACGTCAATTCGCAAGGAACAGGATACTGCCCTGGAACCTCGCCAAATGTCATGTTTTCGTATTACGTAGATTATGGCGCTCTCGAGACTTCGCCGTCGATAAGTCTCGACGGAACCAGCCTGGTGTTTGTAGACAGCACCCCGGGTGCCTCGCAGTTGCACGTGCTGAAAATCGGGACCTCCGGCAACAACGGAACCAGCGCCACGGCGCCGGCCTTCCCTGGCGACGGTAATAACGCTATCGATACTTCCGTGGAGTTGAGCGGCGGCGTTCAGGTAAGCCGCTCGTCGGTTTTCATGGATTGGGTGAACGACAACGCTTATGTTGGCGATGATGCCGGGGTGCTGCACTTGTTCCACCCGGTGTTCGGCGGCCCATTGGCCGAAGTTACGACAGGTGGCTGGCCAATCACAATACTTTCCGAGTCGGCGGTGGGGGCGCCGCCGGTCCTGAGCGCACCTTCTTATGACAGCTATTCGCAA
>JBEKOS010000540.1:0-3249 GCA_049521535.1 Terriglobales bacterium
CGGCTCGAATCTTGCGAAAGGAGACCACTCGTGGCAGCGCAGGCATATGAGAATTTCAGGCTCATCCCGCATTGGAATGAAACTCGGTTTTCAGGCTCACTTCTGGATTGGAAAATGCTCTGGCAGCGCATTAATATTTCGCTTACATGACTGGTCGATCCTTGAATTCCGGGAAGATCCCGAGTTCTGCGGGTTCCTTTGGCTAACGCCACTTACCTGTCGCATTTTCGGTGGACGAACCTGGCGTCTAATATCCATCATCGAGTGTCTGCTAGAGTTTAGTAGCCCACTCATATGCACCCCGCAAAAATTCCAATTCGCTGGAACGTCATTCTGGCGTTCGCTTTGGTCTATGTCTTTTGGGGCTCAACATATCTGGGGATTCGCATTGCAGTAGAGCACATTCCACCGCTGCTAATGACCGGGTTGCGTTTCCTGATCGCCGGCGTCCTTATGCTGGTTTGGTGCGCGGTGACAGGGCGGCGAGTACGAGTCACTGCCGGAGAAGCAGTGCGCCTGGCGGTCATTGGAGCGTTGTTGTTGAGCATCGGCAACGCGGCACTCTCGTGGGCGGAGCAATGGGTGCCCACAGGACTAGCGGCGCTGATTGTATCCGTGACCCCGCTGTGGTTCCTGATCTTAGAGACCTGGATTTTTCCGGGCGAACATCATGTTTCCGGACGCGCGCTCGCCGGCCTGTTTTTCGGTGCGTCCGGAATTCTGGTGCTGCTTTGGCCGCAATTGCGTCATACCAGCGCAGTTGGCCGCCGCGAACTCATATGCAGTGCCGTACTTATGTGCGGGTCGCTTTCGTGGGCGCTGGGTTCAGTCTTCTCCAAGCGCTGGAAGCTCAAATTGGATTCCTTCACGGCTGCCGGCTACGAAATGCTGATTGCCGGTGCGCTCAACCTCCTTGCCGGGAGCATGCTCGGCGACTGGTCGCGCGCGGTTTGGTCGCGACGTAGCGTGGGCGCAGTGATCTATCTGGTGATTTTCGGCTCCTGGGTCGGGTACAGCGCCTACATCTGGCTGCTGAACCACGTGCCCATCACCAAGGTATCTACTTATGCGTATGTGAATCCCATGGTCGCAGTTTTCCTGGGATGGCTGATACTGCGGGAACAGATCACGGGATACATCGCCGCGGGAAGCATCATCATCATTGTGGCCGTAGCGCTGGTCACCGGCGCGAAGCTGAAAACGCGACAAATCCCGGTGGAACCGGTATAGCCGCGCCTTCAGGATGATTAAGATCTTGCGGGGCTATTTTCGCCTCCACCGAATGCCATCCTTGGCGATTTCGACGATCACCCCGGCTTCGTTCAATTGGGTGCGAATGGCATCGGAGCGGGCAAAATTACGCGTCTTGCGCGCTTCCTGCATTTCGGCGAGCAGGCGGTCGATCTCTTGGTCTTTAAGTCCGGCGGACTTAGCCAATTCGCGCGCCAACGCCGAGATCTCCCGGCCTTCGGCGTCCGCCCAGGCCAGGATTTCACTGATCTTTTCGCTGTCATCGTCGCGCAGCACGTCGAAAATTTCGTCAAAGCGGCGCAATACATCGAGCAGGGGCGCCACATCGTCCTTGCGCACCTGGCCGGCATCAGCGGCGGCGTTGGCTTCACGCACCATGTCAAAGATGGCGCCCAGCGCTTCCGCGGTGTTCAAATCATTTTCCATGCCTGCGTGAAAACCCGCAGCCGCGCGTGCGGCCATCTCCGCCACGGCCGCATTGGCGCCCGCAGCGAACGGTTCGGTTTCCACGCGCCGCTTGAAAATGCGCAGGCGCTCGACGGAATTCGCGGCCTGCGTCAGACCGTCAAAGGTGAAGTTGAGCTGCTTGCGATAGGGAACTGAAGTAAGCAGGAAACGAATCGACGAAGGCTTGTGGCCCATGACCACAAGATCGCGCAGCGTGTAGAAGTTGCCCAGGCTCTTGGACATCTTCTCGCCTTCGACCAGTAGGAAGCGCACATGCATCCAGTAGCGAGCGAAGGTCTTACCCGTCAGTGCTTCCGATTGTGCGATCTCGTTTTCGTGGTGCGGGAAAATCAAGTCCTCACCACCGGCGTGAAGGTCGAAGCTCTCGCCCAGGTATTTCATCGACATCACCGAGCATTCGATATGCCAGCCGGGGCGTCCGGGCCCGATTTCGGTCTCCCAAAAAGCTTCTCCGGATTTGGGTGCCTTCCACAGGGCGAAGTCGCGTGCGCTGTCCTTGTCGTACTCGTCAAGATCCACTCGGGCGCCATCCTCCATGCCGCCGAAGTCCTTTTTCGAGAGTTTGCCGTAGCCCGGGACACTGGCAATACGGTAGTAGTACGAGCCGTCTTCGGCGCGATAGGCGAAGCCCTTCCGCTCCAGTTCCAGGATGAAATGCGCCATTTCCTGAATATGCTCGGTGGCGCGCACGATCAAGTCGGGATGCTGCACATGCAGGGTGTTTACGTCGTCGAGAAAAGCGCGCTCGTACTTCTGCGTGTACTGCTGCACGGATACGCCATCGCGCGCGGCGTTGCGGATGATCTTGTCGTCAACGTCGGTGATATTCATCACGTGCTTGAGTTGGTAGCCGCTTTGCAGCAGAAAGCGCCGGAGAATGTCTACGGCAACGAAGGTGCGGAAATTACCGATGTGGCCGTAGTCATACACCGTGGGACCGCAGTTGTACATGCGGACAGAGTTGTCCTCTCCGGGGACAAACTCCTCGACCTGTCCGGATAGCGTATTGAATAGGTGCAGTGGCATAGCTTGCGGGATTTTAGCTGTCAGGGATCAGCCGTCAGCTTTCAGACGCCGCATCGCCGAACTCCTCGAGTCCATGGTTCATTCCAATCGGTTCGCTCCCTGAATTGTACTGGCTGCCGATTGCTGAGGGCTGATCGCGTCTAGTGCGAAAATGAAACATTTAATCCAGTGGTGAACAACAAATCGTTATTCAGTTTGCCCATCGGCGGATTGGTTACGTAGATGTCCCCGAAGGCGGTCTGCCATCCGAACCACTTGCTGATCTTGGTGGTTGCGCCGGCACTAAAGGTTATGCGGTAGTTGCCTGCGCTGGTTAGATCGGGCGCGTAAAAGAATTTTTCAGTGATCGAAGTGCTTTTCAGCAGTTGATGCGTCAGTTCCTCTCCGATCAGAGCGGTCGGGAAATTGCGAGTCAACTCAAAATAGTGCTCGTGCGTATAGGCGGCGCCGCCCAGAAGATTGAAAGTCGTATTGCTGTTCTTGATCACGTGAGCGCCTATGCCA
>JBEKOS010000541.1:0-3231 GCA_049521535.1 Terriglobales bacterium
GGCCCTCTTCCGCCTGCCGCAAAATATCATCGCGGGTTTCGTATCCCGCCTTGGGGGCGTAGAGCACTCCGACCACTGCGCCCAAGCCCAATCCTGCCAGGAACCACAGAAATGAATTGCCACTATCGTCTGCCATTGTTTTGCCTCCTGTATATTCACCAGCATAACTTCAATTACGTGCGAATGCCAATTGGCCGGCGATTGGTTACTGGCTCACGGCTGCCGGCCAAAATCGCCCGTTCGCTTAGATGCTCGCTCAAAACCGGGAGCCTCCGGCGAAGAGCCGATGCTGATATCCTGCTCACGGCTTCTGGGTCGGCCGTAACACCACCTCACTGGCGAAGGATTGTGGCGCCTGCGTTACCAGCATAACGACCACATGCGCCACATCCTCTCCGCGAAGCATTTTCTGCTCGTCCTTGCCAGTATGCGGACTCAATTCGCTCACAGTTGATCCTGGGCACACCACCGAAACGCGAATGTTGTACCCCCTAAGCTCCTCGGCGGCGGAATAGCTAAGCCCATTCACTCCCCACTTGGACGCAGCATATGCAGCGCCATTGCGCACGGCATTTTTTGCGGCGATGGACGAAATATTGATGATGTGACCGCTGCGGGCGCGAATCATCATGGGCGTGAATGCCTTCATACAGTAATACACGCCTCGCAGGTTGGTATTAAAGATCCGGTCCCATTCTTCCGGTGGAAGCTCGTGCAACGGGCCTCCGAAATCAGCAACGCCGGCGTTATTGACAAGAATATCAATGCGGGCAAACCTCTGCTCTACAAATGCGGCCAGCTTTTCGACCGAACCCTGTTGCGAAACATCACAGGGAATCACTTCGCACTCGCCGTGGAAGGAACGGATCTCTATAGCGGCAGCTTCCAGCGTTTCCCGCGAGCGGCCCGAGATCACGACTTTGGCGCCCATCTCGGCCAGTTTCCTGCTGATGGCGAGTCCAATGCCGCGTCCGCCCCCGGTCACAACCGCTATTTGTCCGCGCAGAAGTGGTTCAAATGTGATCATTTCCAAAGTGCCCCTGTCCACCGCCAAGTATCTCAAATACTGTCCTCAATATCTAAGTTGGTTCCGTCGTTTGTAGGGGCGCAGGACTGCATGGCTGTTGCAGGCGACAAGAAAACGCGATTTCTGCCTGATTTTGGTTTCCGGAAGCGTGAACAAGCCTTATAATGTCTCGGGACTTGGTTCGCAACCTTGCCAGTTGGCATCATCACACAAAATGATTCTTTTCCGCCTGCGTACTTGCTGCATGCGGGTCGGTGAGGATATGCTGGTTTTCTTTCAAGGCCTCCGGCACAATTGTGTGGCCGCCTTGCGCCAGGTAAATGGCGCGAGAGGCGCAAGCCAGGAAGAGCAAATTCGCCTGGTTGCAGCACTAATCTAAATGCCCTAAGGAGTTTTAGATGAGAACGTGGATCGTGATACTGGTGCTGGCGATGTCGTGCTCGGCCCTGGCGCAGGGTTTTGGCTCGGCTCAAGCCGCCGCTCCTGCGAAGAAAGTTGAAATCAAAGATCCCGCCGAATTCACCGCCTATGACAATGCGTCAAAAGAACCCAGTGACGCCGCCAAGGCCGCTGCATTCGAAGGATTCCTGACGCAGTATCCAAACAGCGTCGTCAAGGTTAGTGTGCTGGAGCAACTCATGGGGGCCTATGAGAAGACGGGCAATGTCCCCAAGCTCAAGGAAACGGCCAATCGCTTGCTGGATGTGGACCAGAATAGTCTTCGCGCTCTGGCTTTGATTGCGTACCTGGACCGGCAGACTGCCACCAGCGGGAAGCCGGAAGATATGCAAAAGACGCTGGCTGAGGCGGTAAAGTACGCCGAACGTGGCTTGCAAGCGGAACAAGCAGCGACCAAACCGGACGGAGTGAGCGATGCCGATTTCCAGAAGCTGAAGACCGAAACCTCGGCCATTTTCAATGGTGTAATCGGTTTTGCGGCCCTGCAAAACAAAGATTTTGGCTCCGCCCAGTCCCATTTGCAGGATGCCGTGAACGCGAATCCCACGAATTTAGCTGATTTATATCCCTTGGCCATCGCTTATTTGGCGGGATGGCCATCTCCGCAAGCGGCGACACCGCCGCCGACTGCTGCTCAAGGCATTTGGTATCTGGCGCGCGCTGCCGCCATTTCTCCCGATGCCACGCAGAAGGCCGGCATTCTCAAGTATGGCCACTCGCTCTACACCAAGTATCACGGAGACGACCTCGCATATCCGGCCTGGGCGCCGAATACGAACTACACCGCAGGTGCCCTCGTAGTCGGGGGAGGAAAAGTCGAGGGTGGGAACGTAGCAGGTGGAAAGGCAGTTGTTCCGGCATTCCCAGGAGCCAGCAGCGCTGCGGCACCGAAAGAAAATGAGACCTATATCGAGAAGTGCACTACCGCCGGAAAATCAGGAGCCACCGTTCCCACCTGGTGCGGCGCCCTGCATTGCTCGACTCAGGATGGCCCGGTAGCGTGGTCGAATGAGGGCAACAATCTGACTTGGGATGCGATAACGCTACAGGCGGCAAAAGGCACGAAGCCGTCCGCCAACTTTGCTATCAAGTCCCGCCCCACTCCGGCCGAAGAGGCGGCAAAAATGGCGGAGAAGTCGGTAAAGGAGATGGGCTTTGATGAATTCCAGTTCATTTTTTCGAACGGCAGCCAGGAGGTAGTGGATAAGATCTGGGAGCAGATCAAAGACAAGCCCATTGGCTTCGAGGCCAAAGTCATTGATGCCACCGCTACGAAACTTAGGCTCGCCGCCAGTGCTGAAGATATCGAGAAGAAGCCATCGTCCGTGGCAGACGTAGAAGTGACCATGGTCGTACCGCTAACCGCGAAAAATAAGCCAGCGGCTGGCGCCACCGTCCAGTTGCAAGGTACGCCGGTGTCTTACACGGCTAAGCCTTTCATGATTACCATGACGAAGGGCGTGCTGCTGAAATAACGCGGTCTGTGGTATGGTGACCAGATAACTAAGGAGTTCTAGATGAGAAAGTGGATCGTGATATTGGCACTGGCGATGTCGTGTTCGGCCCTGGCCCCGGATTTTGCCTCGGCCCAAACTGCCGCTCCCACTAAAAAGGTGGAAATCAAAGATCCCAACGAATACACCGCTTACATGAATGCCATCAATGAGAAGGATGACAATGCCAAGGCGGCGGCGTTGGAGGGATTCCTCACCCAGTACCCCGGCAGCGTAGTCAAGGCCAGCGCT
>JBEKOS010000542.1:0-3218 GCA_049521535.1 Terriglobales bacterium
TCTAGTCCCTTCGAATCGGATCTTGCCCAACCCTGCACTGCGAGCGATCAAGATTCCAGATGCCACGCCCGAGATAATCGGCGCCTATGCTCTAAACGACGAACAAGCCTTGTTGGCGAAGGTCCGTTACAACCGTCTCATCGACGTGTTTCTTGGAGTAACAGCCTATTCTCTTCAGAACCATATGCGCACCACAGTAAAAGGCATCGGTCAAATCGAGATTGACGAGGTTTATGTGAGCCTTGATCGGCAGGGCGTGCAGTATGTGATTCCGGTCCAAGCGAAGGGCGGGAAAGATCAACTTGCCGTGGTGCAAACGAAGCAGGATTTGGCCTGCTGTGCCGAGAAATTTCCATCGCTGGTATGCCGATCCGTTTCCGCGCAATTCATCGATATGGATGACCGGAAGACCAGAAAAATCGCGATGTTCGAGTTGGCAATCGAAGAAGAGCGGGTGGTCATTGTCGAGGAAAAGCACTACAGGCTTGTGCCTTCGACTGAAATAAGCTTGGAGGAACTCAAAGCATACAGAAACGCGTAGGTTCGCCGATTTAGACGGGTGCCCATCCTTGCGATTTTTCCCGTTGCAAGGGTGAGAAAGCAAGAATCCCAACCCAGCCCCGGTCATAAGTGTCCGATTTCGGTCAATCCGATGCGTAAGTGCACACCGGAATGGCGACTAAATTGATCGGAGATTCCCGCATAACGCATTCTTAATAAACAAGTTAGCTATAAATCCCTCTTTGGTCGTTCATGTGCATTATCTATTGCAAAGCTTCCTGAGAAGCGCATAGTTTGAAAGAAGGCACGTGTATGACTGGATTGCTCCGGGATGTACGACTCGCGTTGCGGCAACTCATAAAAAGCCCTGGCTTCACATTAGCAACCATAGCGATGCTCGCCCTGGGCATCTGCGCCAACGGCACGGTTTTCAGCTGGATCAATTCGACTCTCCTGAATCCCATTCCTGCCGCCACACACACCGGCGACCTGGTCACCCTGCTGCGCGGCGAGTGGAATAACTCGCCATCGCCGCCGCTCTCCTATCCGGACTATCGCGACTTGCGGGCGGCGAACCACAGCTTCAGCGGCATGCTGGGCTACCATGCGGACTGGGCTGCCTTGACCGGCGGCGATAGGCCGCAGCGCATTTTCGCGGCCAACGTTTCCGGGAATTATTTTGACGTACTGGGAATCAAGCCTTATCTCGGCCGCTTCTTCCGGATGGACGAAGAGGCGAACCCCGGCGGCGCTCCGTATCTGGTCCTGGGTTACGACCTTTGGCAGACGCGCTTTGGAGCGGACCCTGACATCGTGGGAAAGCCGGTCGAAATCAATCAGAGAGTTCTCACTGTAATCGGCGTAGCGCCCAAAGGATTTATCGGCGCCATGCCCGGCATTCGCGACGACGTGTGGGCTCCGCTTTCGCCCATTCGCCAGGAGGGTTTCAATTGGCAGCTTGAGGGACGCGGCAACCCCTGGCTCAACGTGATAGGCCGGCTGCGCCCCGGTGCCAGCCGCGCCAATGCCACCCAGGATCTGGAATTGCTGATGGAGCAGTTGGTGGCCCAATATCCGAATGACCACCTCGGCATGAACACCATCTTCCTTGATCCGCTGTGGCGTTCTCCGTTTGGCGCCAACGGGTACATGGCTTCGTCGTTGCCCATTCTTCTGGCAATTGCCGGAGTGGTGCTACTGCTTACCTGCGCCAACATCGCCACGCTGATGCTGGTTCGATTCATCTCCAGACGGCGCGAGATTGCGATCCGCCAATCGTTGGGAGCCAACCGCATTCAACTGATGCGGCAGATGATTCTGGAAGGTCTGTTGCTTTCGCTCGCTGGCGGCGCGGTGGCGGTGTTGTTGACGTTCTGGTCGGCAAAATCGCTGGCAAATTTCATTCCACCGAATAGCAACCCCCTCGCCATCAATGGGTTTCTCGATGCGCGTGTGACCGTTGCGATCATGCTCCTTGCGGTTCTGTCCAGCGTGCTCTGCGGCGCCATGCCGGCGTGGAGATCGTCTGGAGTTTCTACCGCCGAAGTGCTCAAGGAAGAAGCAGGCAGCGTGTCTTCAAGCGCTCATAATCAGTACTTGCTGAGTGGGCTGGTGGTTGCGCAGATTGGGTTGTCTCTGGCACTGCTGGTCACGGCGGGCCTGTTCCTGCGCACGCTCAAGAAAACTGCCGAAGCGGACCTGGGCTTCGATCGCACACATGTACTGCTGGCGTCGGTGGATCTTGGATCCGCGGGATACTCCTATGCCGATACACAGTTTTTTCACCGCCGCCTTCTCTCCAAGCTTGAGTTGCTGCCGGGTGTAACCTCCGTAGCGCTGTCCGACTGGGTCCCGCTGAACCTTACGCGCAGCTCGGTGAACGCTTTTCCGGAGGGCTATATCCCCAAACCGCATGAGTCAATGGAAGTGCGAAACGCGTCGGTAACCGCCGGGTATTTCCAAACCATGAAGATTCCCGTGCTCCAAGGCAGGGAATTCACTGTGCAGGATGGCAGAGATGCGCCCATGGTTGCAATTGTGGATCAAACCATGGCGAACCATTTCTGGCCCGGACAACGCGCCATCGGCAAGCGGGTGCGACTCTATGGCAACTGGTTCACCGTAGTCGGGGTGGCGAAAAACTCCAGCCACCAGCGAATGAATGAAGCGCAGGAGCCTCTCGTTTATCTTTCCTACTTTCAGTGGGCCGGACCGCAGGCCATTTTCTATCTGCGCACCAGGGGCGATCCGGAACTGAGCGCTCCGGCAGTCGAAAAAGCAGTTCATGAAATCAATGCCAAGCTGCCTGTATTCGATGTGCGCTCACTGGAGGAAAGCGCGCGCACGGGAAACATGTTTGAATTGATTGAGAGCACATTTGCCAGCGTGTTTGCAGTTCTCGCGCTGATTCTCGCCGGCTCGGGCATCTACGGTGTGATGGCTTACCGGACGCAACTGCGTACGCATGAAATCGGGATTCGCGTTGCGCTGGGTGCTTCGCGCACCGATGTACTGCGGATGATTCTGCTGCAAGGGCTGCGGATGACTGCCATTGGCCTGGTGCTGGGGCTTGGTATCTCGCTGCTGCTAACGCGCATACTGCACGGCCTTCTTTTCGGAGTCTCGGCAACAGACCCGTTGACGATTCTGTCGGTAACCGGGGTGCTCTTGCTCGTGGGAATTGCGGCCACTTATGTCCCTGCATTGAAAGCCATGCA
>JBEKOS010000543.1:0-3218 GCA_049521535.1 Terriglobales bacterium
GCCTTCTCGAACGGCGTCAGTTAAGAAATAGCGACGCGGTTGTGGCGATCACCGACGACTTTGTGCCCCTGGCTGTTTCCTGGGCGGGCAGCAAAACGAAAGTTACTGTCATCGAAAACTGGGCGGCGGTCGATGAGTTTCCGCCTCTGCCTAAAGCCAATGCATGGTCCTGCAAGCATGGGTGCGAAAGTTCTGTAAACTTCATTTATTCGGGAACCCTGGGCCTCAAGCACAAGCCCGAGCTTTTGGCCCAACTAGCGGCTCAAGACTGGCAGGATACTTCGGTGATTGTCGTAGCTGAAGGTGTTGGCATGAAGCATCTGACCCACGCCCAAGCCGCCCGTGGGCTCCGGCGACTGAAACGCCTACCGCTGCAGTCCGCAGAAGACTTACCTCAGGTCTTTGCAGCGTCGGACGTGCTCGTCGCCACAATTGACAGCGAAGCAGGGCGCTTTGCCGTGCCCTCGAAGGTGCAGTCTTATCTATGCGCGGGGCGGCCGATCCTGCTGGCGGCACCGCGTGAGAACCTTGCGGCACGCACGGTTGTTCGTGCAAACGCAGGCATCGTTGTAGGACCGGACGATACCGAGGGGTTTCTGGCAGCCGCGGCGAATCTGCGCGCCGACCCCCACCTTCGCGCTGAGCTGGGTGCCAATGGCAGGGCCTATGCCGAGCGCGCGTTCAACCTGGAACGGATTGCTGACGTGTTTGAGGAGGTTTTGACGGGCGCCGCGGAAACTGGCAGATCTTATGAGTCGCGGGCAGTATACGAAACTCGGGGGCTTGGAATTGCGCCAACCGCATCGCCAGTTGCGATAGACGGGAGCGCGTCGCGGCCCGCGCGCAGGTGAAGCAAAGACATGTTGGATATCGCTTGCAAAGATGTTGGGCAAGCCGGGATGAACGTCACGTACTTCGCAAATGACCTTGCCGATGCGGCAATCGCGCGGCGCGTGCACATGCTGCAGGTGGGCGGAGCCAGCGTAACGTTGATCGGGTTCCGGCGCACGAACCAACCAATCCGCCAGGTCTCGGGCGCTCACGTGATTGATCTCGGCCGGACCTTCGACGCCCGATTTCTTAATCGGACCGGGAAGATCCTGCGCCGCTTGCTGGAGGCAGGACGCTGGAAAAATCTGGTGGCGCGCTCGGATGTTCTGCTGGCGCGGAATCTTGAAATGGCGCTAGTAGCTGACTTTGCACGCCTTTGGGCGGGTTCAAGCGTGAGACTTGTTTACGAATGTCTGGACATACATGGATTGCTGCTTGGGGGCGGCATTTCGTCGGCATCGCTTCGTTGGTGGGAGAGAAGGCTGCTCCGGAGGTCTGCTGCGCTTATTGTCAGTTCCCCTGGGTTTCTGACGAACTACTTCGAACGCCTGGGGGTCCGCTTGCCTACGGTGGTCGTATCCGAAAACAAACGAATGGATGTAGCTGCAGATGCACAGCGCCCGGTACCTCATCTGAGCAGGAACCACGCGCCATGGCGGGTGGGTTGGTTCGGGAACATCCGTTGCGTCCGGAGTTTCGAGATCCTGAAAGGCCTTGCTCGGCGCAATCCTGACCTGATTGACGTGGAGTTGCGTGGCCGGCCAACCGGCGAGTTGCAGGCACTTATTGCTGAGAATCTGCCATTTGCAAACATGCGTTTCAGCGGCCCGTACGCTCCGTCGGAGTTGGCTTCAATTTACGAAGCATGCGATCTCGCCTGGGCGATTGATTTTATGCAACATGGTCAAAATTCTGATTGGCTGCTGCCAAATCGTATATATGAAGGTAGCTTTTACAACTGCCCTCCTATCGCGCTCACAGGCACGGAAACCGCCCGCTGGCTGGACGACCGCGCAGCCGGCGTGATTCTGCAGAACCCCGATGAGGCACTTGAAGCTTTTATTACGACGCTTACCTCGGCGCGCTACGCGGAATTGAAGCACGCCGTCTCTGCCATACCGACAACAGATCTTGTCCATACAGTTGAGGAATGCCGGCGATTCGCTAACTTGCTAGCTGGCAGACAAGGAGGGGCGAGAGTCGAAATTGGTGAGCGAACCTGAAACCTACACCAGGTTCGTATTTGACCAGGAATCGAGCGCGTTTTGGCACATGCAGCGTCAACCTATGCGCGCTCTGCACCCTGGCAGAGCGGTTCAGTGAACGGCGACTCGCTTAGGGTGCGCTTGTCCCATCTGGCCGACCAACCTAAATAAACTGACAGCCAGGGGTATCCATGCGCGAACGTGCAACTCCGTGGATCTATCCAAGCCTGCCGGGTGGTCCAGACTACGGCATCATCCGCATTGCGGGTGCCGGGATCGGGAATTGTCTATACGTCTATTTCCACGCAGTGGTATTAGCCAGGCAAGCGAACGGTCGCATCATAGCCCCGACGTGGTCTTCCGTTAAGATCGGGCCACTGCTGCGCATGGAAAGAAGCCTCCGACGATACGGGACCATGTTTCGTCCCCATCCTGACGAGGTTCACGGGCCGATGAAAGCCGTGCGGTTGGCGTCACTGTGGCCGGGACATGCACGAATCCAGCTTGGCACCGGGCAACCAGTCAGCATCGCCCCTGCGGGGCTGACGATCGTTCAAGCCGTGGAATTCTCGTTTGAGGGGCTTCATCAGCATCGAGCCATGATCCGCGATCGGTTGCTCGAAGTCCTGGCAACGCCGCCGGACGTAAGCCCGAACTGGGGTGCCGGCGACTATGCCGCCGTTCACATCCGGCTGGGTGATTTCCTGCCGACGCAGCCTGACCAAATCGAGACCGGGAGGGTGGCGAACATGCGCATCTCATTGGCATGGTACGAACGGGTCATCCGGCGGGTCCGCTTGGTTTTTCCTGACTTGCCGATCCATATCTTCTCCGATGGCAGAGAGCAGGAACTGACCGAAATACTGGCTTTGAAAGGTGTCAGCCTGCGGCGCGAACCGACAGATGTAGCCGACCTGCTGGCGCTTGCGCAGGCAAAGCTGCTGATTGGATCAAATTCGACGTTCTCCCGATGGGCTGCCTTCCTAGGCGATATGCCCTCCATCTGGCTGAAAACAAAGCTGCTTCCGGAGCAGCCGACCAGTGACCGGACGGCTATCCTTTATGTCGCTGATGACTGTGACGCAATCACCCCAGAAGCGGTGACTGCGCGGTGATCAACCGTCTTCGCCGAGCCAACAGCGAGCAGCGAAAGCTGCTGTATTCGCTTGGGACGAATTTCGC
>JBEKOS010000544.1:0-3198 GCA_049521535.1 Terriglobales bacterium
CGACAATGCGCGTGAAGCCGGTGGAGATGGCCGCAAAGGCACGCAAGTCTTCGGCAAATGTGCCTATTACGAACAGTGCGAAAGCGAAGATCGCCGCCAGCAGAGGCGACGAATAGCACGAGAACAGCAGGGCCAGTGCGGTGATGATTACGAATTCCAGCATGATGAAATAAATCGCCACCAGCAGCCACAGGTCGGCTCGATGAAAGCGGTGTGTCAGGAACAGCAAAGCCGCGAAGAAACCCGCCGCCATGAAGAAGGTGTTAACCGCCAGGGTGCCGGCCAATCCGAAGAACTTGCCGACAATAAACTCCCAGCGTCGCACCGGGCGTGCGAGGACCGTGTAGAGAGTGCGTTTGTCGATCTCCTTCGAAACCAGGCCAATCCCGACAAAGATGGCGATGAACAAGCCAAATATTGAAATGGCGCTCAGCCCCAGATTGATCAGTATGATTCGTTCGATGCCGATCGAAATCTGGCCGAACAACAGGGAAGCTGCGACCAGCAGAAGCGCAAAGATTACCAGATTGTAAAGTACGCGATCGCGCACTGCTTCGCGATAAGTGTTGAAACTGACGGTGACGATTCGATTCACTTGCAAGCATCTCCCGGCATTGCCGATCGCGCTGCTCCGTCCGCGGTCGCGGCGCCGGCAGCCTCGAGGCGCTCAACAAAATAATCCTCGAGTGTTTGGCGCACCGGCGTAACAGAAATAAGCCGTGCGCGGCTGCTGCGGAGGGCGTCCAGGGCCTTGTCCAAATGCGACTCTGAAATCACAGCGCGTAATGTCTCTCCGGTGCAATGGATTTCTGCCGCCTCCAGCGCCTTGACCCCGGGCAGTGCGGCCGCGCCTTGCCACACCACCTCCGTTCTGCCGCTCATGCGAGAGGCCAACTCCGCCACAACTCCGACTCCGCGCAACTCGCCCTGGTTCAGGACGGCCACCCGGTCGCAGAGGGTCTCGGCATCGGAAAGGATGTGCGTGGAGAAAAATATGGTCTTGCCTTCATCTTTCAGTCCCTGAATAATGTCCCGCATCTCGCGGCGGCCCATCGGATCGAGGCCGGACATCGGTTCATCGAGAAAAAACACCTTGGGCTCATGCACCATGGCCTGCGCAATGCCCACGCGCTGCAGCATTCCTTTGGAAAACTTGCGCAATTGCAGAGAGCGCACGTTCGCCAAACCGACCCGGGCCAGCACGGCGTCGATCCGGCGGCTGCGATCTCGCGCCGGCACTCCCGAGATTCGGGCGTAATAATCGAGCAGTTCGGTCGCCGTCAGGTAGTCGTAGAAGTACGGCTGCTCCGGCAGGAATCCAATCAGCACCTTCACGGCGGGATCGTCAATCCGCCGCCCCAGTATCTTTGCCGTGCCAGTGGTGGGAAAGATCAGGCCCATCAGCAGCTTGAGTGTCGTGCTCTTCCCGGCGCCATTTGGACCCAAGTATCCGAAAACCTCGCCCTCTTCGACGGCCAAGGAAAGGGGGTGCAAGGCGGCTTTCGCTGTCTTGCGCCAAAATCCGACCTCATACGTCTTCGCGATGGCAAAAATTTCAATTGCGGGCATATGGCGGCGGAAACATTCTAGCGTAAGTGCGGCAGTAACGGAACGATGTCAGGATCAAGAAGCCAAACCGTCCGGCCCGGGAAATTGCGGATCAGCTCCTCATTCGCTTCCCATCCCATGTCGCGTGCCCAAAGGACTTTTTCGGAAGCAAGGCCGGCTCCGTTATAAACCCACTCGGCTTCGGTATCATGTCCTGCGCGTTCGCGCACCAGTACCAATTGCTGCCCCGAAAGGCGTTGCAGCTTCGCCGCCAGGCTGGCGCGCTCGATACTATATGGAAGCTGGACCGGGGGAGACATACCCAAATGGAAAGGGTCGATTGCCTCGATCACTGTGCGCGCCCCTAGTCCCAACAGCAGTGCCAGAAGAATGACTTGCACGAGTACTTGCCCAAACGGCCGGCCCCTTGGTTTCCACGTCCGCAGCATGCGCAATCCGTAAACCATAATGCCTAGGATCGCCACCAGCGCTGGTGCCATGTAGTGGGGCTGCGCTGGCCAAATCTGTACGAGTGCGCCCAACCCTGTCAGCAGGCCTGCCCATGCCAATGGGCGCATGCGGCGACTGCGCCACGCGCTTACATATGCCGGTAGAAACAACAGGGACATCGGCCAGAGAAAAAAGGGAACGTAAGTCACAAGTTTGGTGCGGATCAAAACCAGCCATCCACCCGGCGAGTGTAGCGTGAGGTAGGCAGGCAGCTCCCAGTAGAAATAGTGCACGCGCATGATCGCGTGGTGAAATTCTGGAGCCGGTCCGCGACTCTGCCAAAAGAAGGGCCTGGTCACGTGATACTGCTGAAGATTCGCGAGGTAAGGCATCTGTAAAGCGTGTCCGGTGCCGCGCCAGTTGTAGTAAGCAAGTGCAGAAAGTGCGACAAGCATAACCACCACTCCGGGAGCGATGGCTGATAGGCTTTGGAAGCGCTTGTGCGAGATCCAGACTACAACCAAAACCAATGCGGGAACACTGAACAACAGGCCTTCAAGCGGTCGGCTGGCGGCCAGCAATGCCAGACCGAGCGCGAAAACGACTCCATAGCGGGCTTTTTGTCGCGAGAGCAAACGAGGCAGTGCACCGTAAACCAGAGCTCCAGCGAATGCGGGGATGGCGCCGCCCCAGTAAGAATCGATCCAATAACTGAATAGCCCAAATCGCAATACGCAGAAGAGCGCAGCAAGAAATGCCCAATACCGCGGGACCCAGCCCTGCAACGCCCAGAGGATGGCGATGCACATCAGGGCCATACTCAGCCAGACACCAAGCCAAGCGGAGTCAAAGAGCCATTTGCCTGCTGCCAGAAACATTCCTTGTGCAGGCGGATACATGGATTGGTAGGTTGGAATCAGGTTGATGTGAAAGCTTTCGAAGTGAATCCAGCATGGCGGCGTAGGGTTGGTGAGCCGGCCGGAGGCAAAGGTATCTGCCGCCAGCAGGTAACTCCACTCGTCGTGATACGCGGGTGCCGGAACTGGTATCCAGGGAAGCAGGGAGGCGCGCGGGATAAGAGCGAGCGCCATAATCGCGATAAAGGGAAGATACGGCTTGGCCGCAAAGCAATGAAGCCACAGCTCTGCTCGCGTGAGCAGTGTGCTTCGACTCCAGGTAACCAAAGCCGCCAACAACAGA
>JBEKOS010000545.1:0-4655 GCA_049521535.1 Terriglobales bacterium
GACATCAAAAGGCAGCTCGACGATCCGCATAATTCTTGTGCCCTTTTGACCGGTGCCTGCTCCCTGATTTGAATCTGCATGGATACCGCAAATCACGGCCCGTTCATGCCCAATGATCACTTCCAGGTCGTTCGCGGCAAAGCCGGCCACTTGCGCGGTTAATCGCAATGCGTGGTTGGTCGCACAGCGCTCAATAGCAAGCGGCTGCAGGACCTCATGTTCCGCTGTGAACCAATCGTCCTGGTCCGCGCCGTTTTCGCAGCCGCGGGCCTGATAGATTTCATAGGCACGCTGAGCGATCGACGCATTGGTTTCATTCATTTTGTCGAGGACGTCGGCCTCGACGACTAGTACGGATTGTGCTTTTCCTGGGTGCGATTTGTATGTCATGTGCTTCTCCTAGGCCAACTGGCCACGAATTTTGCTTCCCGCTGTCTGTGACAAAAGGTAAAAGGAACAACAATCTGTTTACACCTTTGCTTCCGGTGGGTCGGCGATGCCTCCCGACGGCAAGATATCCGGAATGTCAAGGCGTGCCACGCCAATCCGGCAGTCGGCCATCCCGTAGTAGACGTCGAATCGGTTCGGTGAGCCAATGTCGTCGCGCCGGTCGATGCCCGTCGGAAAGACGACGTGGGCAACAGTCCCCCGACATTCCTGCGGCAGCACCGGCGTCAATACGGGCTCATCTGAGCGATAGCGCATCAGCTCCGGATGTTCCTTCGACAGCACCATCACACCAGCCGAGTAGCACAATTGGTCCCCGTTGTTGCCCTGCTCTTCTATTTCGCTTACGCCGTGGTAAACGATCAACCAGCCGTGCCGCGTCAGGATGGGCGGAGTGCCGCCGCCAATTTTGAGCCGCTCCCAAGGCGATACCGGGGCGGCCAGTCGATGATGTGAATTAAACAGACCGAGGCGACCAGGTTCGGGGCCATCCAAGGCCATCGGGCAATAGGAAATCCAGATGCTTTCATGATCCAGATCCACCGCCCGTGATGTGGTCTGGCACGCGGTTTCCTCGGGACGAGTGCCAGGGAAAAGCGGTCGATGGAGGATGGCCATCTGCATTTTCCCGGCGTGATTGGGAACGGCGACGGGGAAGCAGCTCGCGTCCTTGTCATCCACATGGACGAAATCGATGCCTCGATATGGAGCAAAGGTCGCGAGCCCCAAGCGTTGCCAGTGGAAGAGATCCTCCGACATTGCCAGGGCAATCCGTGGGCCTTGAGGCGAATATGCCGTGTAAGTCATTATGTAACGCTGAAGCGGTTCCACGAACGTGACTCGAGGATCCTCGCAACCACCGCCACCATCGGGCCGGCGCTCATAGTCGGCTTCCGGCTCGAGAGCGATGCCCAAGCGTTCAACCCCTGCCGGATCGCCGGCTTCATTGAATCGTACTCGGGCAATGCCGATACGCGAGTAGTTCCCCCGCGCAACCAGGCGCGGGAACAGGTAAAGTTCACCGTCCGGGCCACGAGCCGCAGCCGGATTCAGTACGCCTTCGACTTCCTGGGCATTACCTGGCTCCGGCTCCATCAGCACTCCCAAGCGCTGCAGCTTAAGTCCGCTCATCCATCCTCCCTCGCAAGGCCACCCTGGCTGATATCAACCGGCTAAACAAGCGATGATGGTTTCGGTAACCCGCTTCGTCTCGCTGGGTCCCTTAACCGGAATGCAATCCACTCCAGCTTCTTCGGCTGGATAGTCATTTCCGCCCACGAATAAGGCATCCCCTATGTAAATCATCTCTTTCAAAGCAACGCCCAGAATGTCCCGAAGTTTTCTGATTCCATATGCCTTGTCGATGCCAGGCTTAGTAACGTCAATGGAGGTCGAGCCACCCAGTCGGACAGAAAACTCGGGAATGTAAGTGTCAAGGATCGCCTTGATCTTTTTCCGCTTGGCGAAATCAGCGTCCCATTTGTTCTTTTCTTCCAAGGGCGCCTGTTGGCCTAAAGCGGAATATGTTATCTGGCTTCCCCGGTCTTCAATAGCCTCTCCCCAAATTCTTTCCACCTTGAAGCCCGCTACCCCGATCGCCTTCTTTAGAGAGCTAACGATCTTCTCTCTTTCACTTGCGGTGAAATCTTCGGAATAGAGCTTTTTCCAGTCCCCGTTGTATTGGAAAAACTTGGTCCCGCAGGTAGGAAGGAGGGATAGGTTCACCAGACTCTGGTCATGGGGCAGATTGGAGAGCAGTTGTTTTTCAAATTGCGGCCAGTCCCCTCCGGAGATTATCGCCACTTTGACGATACCGAAAAGGTCGTGCAGCAGTTTCGACATTTCAGCATCAAGCGAGGATTTGCTTTCTGCAAGGGTACCGTCCAAGTCGAACACAATCAGCCTTTTCACGGTCGATCCACCTCGTACATTCCCCCTATGTCAATTGGCGATGCCGGTCCCGCCATCATTGACGCCGCTTCGCGCTTGGAGACTAGTCCGGCACTGCTATTTCCAACAAACTCACCGCACTCTTCGGCCTAAAAGCACACACCCCGACTGCCGCGGGCAAAAGCCATGCGTCGCCTTTTTCGACGGTATAATTGGCACCACCGTCTTCAATCTGCCCCGCTCCTCCAATGCAAATGAGCACGTGGGGCGAGCCCGCCTGCCCGACGGAAAACGGCGATTGCCCACACAGGCGCCACAGCCTGAACTTCCCGCAGTCAAACAGCTTTTCGCGCTTCACCGGCGTCGTCGTCTCTAGTACGGGAGAGACCGGCCCGTCCGCATGCTGCGAAAAGTCGACGCACGCAAGCGCCTGATCGACCTGTAGGGTCCGCGGCTGTTCTGTCTTGGGGTCAAGATGGTCCCAGTCATACATGCGAAAGGTGACGTCGCTGTTCTGCTGAACCTCGAACACCACGAGGTTGCCGCCAAGAGAGTGAACTGTACCAGCGGGTAGGAAGACGGCATCGCCGACCTTCGGCGTAAAGTAATTCAGGCAATCGGTCACCGTCCCGTCAGCGACTGCCCGCCGCAGAGTTTCTTGGTCGATGCGCGGCTTCAGACCCGCATAGATACGACTTTCTGTCTCCGCCTCCAATACGACCCATGCCTCGGTCTTCCCGGTCTCGCCCGCCAGGAGGAGGCCAGTGTTCCGATCCGAGGGATGCACTTGTACGGAAAGCATTTCGCGTGCGTCGAGAAACTTCAGCAGCAGCGGAAATCGGCGGAAACGCCCCTCGCGGTCGCTGAGTAGCCACGCTTCCCCAATAGGACCGCTCGGCAGCGGCGCGGCGAGAAAATCGGCTAAACGCCGGCCTCCCCAGAGCCGGTACTGGTAGATCGGCTCGAATCGCAGCGGATACAGAGGAGTTCGATTCATGACTACGGAGTCGCACTGCTTTGCGACGGCGGTTTGTCCGGCTGGCTGTGAGGCAGGAATACAGCTTGATCTCTGAAGACATAGCAGGTGATGGCTACAAACATACAGACGACACCTACCCAGAAGCGCCAGTCGTGGTGCGCTCGTTTCCAGTAAGGATGATGGTCCTTTCGGTCCTCACCAGCGAAATGCATTCGTTCGAATTCTGCCATGCTCGTCTCCAGTGCAAAGAAAAAAATGTGAGGAACCAATCGCGACTCCAGCAGCAATCGTCGCTTGCCGCTGTCGGCTTCCCTAGCGGTGACTTACGCGCTTCTTAAGCCTAAAGAACTTCCGCGATCGGCTTCGTGCAGCCAATACGGCGGCCGGCCGTAGTGAGCGAAAATCTGCGCTTCGTACTCTCGAGTAAGCGGCCGGGATAAAAGATACTCCGGACAGCTCTTGATTGCCTCCCTGGAGAGGCCGACATAGACTCTGGATTCCTTCCAGCCCACACGTTCAATCCACGAAGGTGAAACCAGTACTTTTTTGCCCGGCAGCCAGTTCCGGGTCGCCACTTCGATGTAACGGATCGCCCAAGCTTCGTCGTCAATGACAAACCCATCCAGGTGGCCAATCTCACCGTCAGACGCCTCAATGTGATAGCCGGTGACGGCCGCGGCGCTGCGCAGGTGTGAATCCGCCGATTCCTGCCGGATCCTGTCTGCCAGCAGTTCGTTGGTTGCCCTAAGTGGACGGGCCAAGGCCGACGGGCACGCCGCCGGGCCCCACATATAAGGACCGCCCCAATAGGTGGGAAATCCGTAAAATCCGAGATAGGCGGTCTCATGTTGCCGGGAAACGGGCCGCCGCGTGTCAATATTGGGGCTATCCTCCACCTGTTTCTTGGTCAGCGCCACATCCAAACGTTTGGCCTGCCAATCAGCACGGACGATGGAGATGGGCGAGATAAGCACCCGGCGGCCGCCAAGCCACCCGGTCGTATCCACTGTGAGGTAGCGTATGCCCCACGATTCATCGTCGAAATAGAACTCCTCTACGGTTCCGAGCTGCCCGTCTGTAGCCTGGATCGTAAGGCCCTCAATGAAAGTAGCATTCGTCAGCATTGCCCACTCCCTCCTCGGGTTGACTTAACGCGTGTCTTGAAATAAATAACTGGCGTTCCAAGAGTCTTTCGCACTCGTAATCGGCACAGCATGCCGAATTGAGTTGCATTTCGCGAAACAGCTACCAGACGAACATGCGCGCGCCGGAACCATTGGAGCGAATCCTCCCAGCCTGGATGGGTTCCCCAGGAACTGGAGTCGTGTCATCTCCGTCT
>JBEKOS010000546.1:0-3190 GCA_049521535.1 Terriglobales bacterium
ATTGCGGTGTTTGTGCCGGTTTCGTTCTTCCCTGGAACCACGGGAATCCTCTACCGCCAGTTCTCGCTGACCATCGCCTTCTCGATTGCGATTTCCGCATTCAATGCGCTGACGCTGTCGCCGGCGCTATCGGCACTGTTTTTGCGCGGCGAGGAAGAGCGGCCGCGCCAGCTCGATTTTCTGCACATCCGGCCTCTGTCGCGGGCTTTCGCCGCGTTCATACACGGTGCGGACGCACTGGTGACATGGATGGGGCGAACCTATGCCCGCTCGATTCACGTTGCTCTGAAGGTGCGCTTCTTGCTGCTGCTCGTGTTCTTTGGAGGGTTGTTCGCGACGTACTGGATGTACAATCAGGTGCCCACGGGATTCATTCCGCAGGAAGATCAGGGATTCCTGATGGTGATCGTGCAGGCGCCACCGGGTTCGTCACTCGAGTACACGGGAGCCCTGGCGGATAAGGCCTCGTACCTCATTGGGCAGGACCCCGATGTGGCGGGGTTGTTCTCGGTGATGGGATTCGGGTTCAGCGGTGGCGCGTCGAACGCGGGCATGATGTTCCTGGCGACCAAGCCGGCAGACCAGCGGCGTGCCCCCGGACACTCGACCGCGGACATAGTGGCGCGCGTGAATCCGAAGCTGCAGATGCTGATGTTTGCCCCAGACGGCGGAATTGTGCAGATGATTCAACCGCCGGCAGTGGCCGGCGTGGGAAGCCTCGGCGGATTCCAGTTCATGCTGCTCGACCAGGGAAAAAACACGCTGACGGATCTGGATCGCGTGGCCCACCAGATTGTGAACGGCAGCCGCGCACGCAAGGACCTCAAGGACCTGTACACCGGTTTTTCAGCCAACGATCCCCAGGTGCTGGTGTCAATCGACCGCGAGAAGGCAAAGGCGATGAACATTTCGCTTTCGCAGATTACGACCACGCTGGGCGTATTCATGGGGTCGGAGTATGTGAACGATTTCGACTTCAACAACCGCACCTATCGCGTGTATGTGCAGGCCGATCAGGCGTTCCGCATGAATGAGCGCGACCTGCACAACTACTACGTGCGCTCCGACTCGGGACAAATGGTGGCGCTCGACAACCTGGTGACGGTTGCCAACAGCTCCGGACCGCCGGTGATCAACCACTACGACCTGTTCCGGTCGGTCGAGATCGACGGCAACGCAGCGCCCGGATACAGCTCAGGGGAAGGCATCGCCGGCATGGAAGATCTGGCCCGCGGCGGAATGATGCCTGGAATGTCGTTCCAGTGGACAGGCTTGACCCTGGACGAGATCGAGTCGGCCGGAAGGACCATGATCATCTTCGGCCTTGGAATCCTGGTCGTTTACCTTACACTCTCAGCCCAGTATGAGAGCTTCGCGCTGCCCTTCATCATCCTGCTGGCGGTTCCCATGGCGGTGCTCGGCGCGCTGGGACTGGTGCATCTGCGCGGCTTGTCGAACGACGTGTACTGCCAGATCGGTTTGGTCATGCTGATCGGTCTTTCGGCCAAGAACTCGATTCTGATTGTCGAGTTTGCGGAACAACTGCGCCGCAAGGGGAGATCGATTGCCGATGCCGCGGCCGAGGCGGGCGAGTTGCGCCTGCGTCCGATCCTGATGACGTCGTTTGCATTTATCCTGGGCGTCCTGCCGCTGGTCTTCGCCACCGGGGCGGGCTCGCTTGGACGGCGCTCGGTAGGAACCACAATCGTGGGTGGAATGTTATTGTCGACAGTGCTCAACCTGTTCTTCATCCCAACGCTGTATGTGATTCTTGCCCGGGCGTTGCGGCTCGGAGTTTCCAGGAAAACCACGGAGATGGTGCATGCCTGAACCGCGCACCTCTACGATTTGTCGCGATGCGCGATCACGAAATCGACGATGCGGCGATAGACATCGATCGGCACAACGCCTTCTTCCACAAGGTCCTGCTTGGTGAAATAAGGTCGGAAGCGCACGATCCTCCCGGCCCAGCTGCGCGTCATGCCTGGCGCCTTGATCAGTTGCTCCAACGTTGCGTGATTGATGTCGACGCGCGCTTCGGGAGGTGGCGCGGAGGCAGATGTTTTGGGCAGGGCCGCACCCGGGCGGTCATCTTCCTGTGCTGGCGCACAGCGCTCGGCGCAGAAAAGTGCAAGCGCCAATATCGCAAGTCGCGAATGCAGTTTCACCGGGACCATTTTGCGCCCTGCTCCCCGTCTAGTGCAACCACCCTCTATCGCATATTTGGATAGGTAAGGCGAAGCAAACGTTTCATCACCGGGAGTAACTCTTCTCCGGGCTGGATTTGACTTTGCAGCAGTTTTCCCTTACGGTGAAAGCAGATGCACAGCCTCCGCCATCACCGCCGCCACCACCATCATGGAGAATCCCTGCCGGCGGGCTGCAGCGGCCAGATGTAAGACGGCTCGACAGATCAGCGAAGTTCAAAGCCCGCCGGCGACACCGCCAGCGGGCTTTCCGCTTTTCTTGAAACCAATGTGAAGAGAGATAGAAGCGATGATCGATTTCGACAAAATGAACGGCCTGGCGCCGGGCATCGTGCAGGATGCGCGCACGGGAGAAGTTCTGATGCTGGGCTTTCTGAATGCGGAGAGCTATGCGCGGACTCTGGAGACGGGGTTCGTGACCTTCTGGAGCCGCACGCGGCAGAAGCTTTGGATGAAAGGCGAGACCAGCGGTAACCGGCTGCGCGTGATTTCGGCTAGCACCGACTGCGACAACGACGCGCTGCTGTTCCGGGTTGCCGTGGAAGGCGATGGGTTCGTTTGCCACCAAGGCACCGTGAGCTGTTTCAGGCGGCCGATCGCGCTTGGCGCGGCCCAACAGGAGGCCGGAAATGCATAAGCTCCGGCTGGGAATCCCCAAAGGCAGTCTCCAGGATGCGACCATCGCGCTCTTCAAGCGCGCGGGGTGGAACATCTATGCGGACGGCCGCTCGTATTTTCCTTCCATCGACGACAGCGAGATTGAATGCATGTTGATTCGCGCGCAGGAAATGGCGCGTTATGTCGATCACGGCGTCCTCGACGCGGGCCTGACCGGAATCGACTGGGTGGTGGAAAGCGGGCTCGACGTTGCCAGCGTCACCTCGCTGACCTACGCAAAACAGAGCCGGCGCAAGGTGCGCTGGGTGCTCGCCGTGCCCGAAGCCAGCAGCTTCGCCAAAGCAGAGGATCTTGAGGGCAGGATC
>JBEKOS010000547.1:0-3186 GCA_049521535.1 Terriglobales bacterium
ATTTGCTCCTCGTAGGTGGGCCGGGTCGCGCCCCAGCTCGTGGGCTCGCGGTAATCGTACTTGCCCGTCCACAGGAAGATAAAGCGAACTCCGTTGTAATCGAATTTGTAAGTGAGTTTGTTTTTGGAGACGCCAAACTGTTTCAAATAGGGAAAGATATTCAGCAAGCCTTCCACGTCGGTGTCGCCCCACACTTCGTGGTTGCCGACGGCGGGGAAGACGCGCCCCTCGATGCCGGCTTCCTTCATATGCTTGTCCGGCGGCGGCAACTGCTTCAATACGTCCTCATTCACCAGCTTCCAGTAAGGGCTGTCGGAGGGCTTGTCGCCCTGCTTGCCCCACCAAACCAGGTCCCCGGTGCTGAGGACAAGGCTGGCGTTCCCGCTGTTCACGTCCCTAACGATTTCGCGGGCCACCCAGTCGCCGCCTTGCAACCGGAATACCCGGTGACGCACACCTGGCATTAGCTTGGAGTCCTCGACCGAGGCTTCCGTCACCCACCCCTTGTCCAGCGTCAACGTCATCACCTGGCTGGCGGTTAGAAACGGCATCTCGACCTGGACCAGTTCGTTGGTTGAAGGGTCATAGGTCAGCTTTACACTCTTCTCGACCAGGGGAGCCGCGACCTTTTCCGGAAGCACGAGTTCGAACATATCCACCATAAGTTTGCGGGCTTCCGCTTCCTGGTCGACTTTGTACGGCAAGAACATCATCGATCGCGAATCGCCGTACACGTCAAACGAAAATCCGGCCTCCGCCGGGCGCGACTTCTGTTGCGCACTCGTGGTGGAGGTTGTAAGTGCAAACGCGAACGCTGCGCTGGCAGCGACGATCGCTTTCAGTGTGTTTCCCATGATCATCTGCTTTTCATCTCCTTATTTCTTTCTCGCTGCCGCCTCCCCGGGATTGCCCAAAGACGTTGTCATGAGTCAGTCCATGCGCCCGATGATCGAACGTGCCTTCTTCATACCATTCAACTCGCGCCTGGACCTTCCAAGCATGGCCAGCCCTTCGCAGAAGGCTCGGCTGTACTCTCGGTCGCTTCTGATAGTGAATTAGCTGCGGGCCGATACTACCGCACGTCTTCGGTGCTCGCTAAGAACAAACAACTGCGAAGAGGACGCGGTCCTCTTTCCGCGCTACGCTTTTCCTCGGGGTTGCACTACTGTCTGAAATGCCACTTTTGGCCGTGCCGTCAGCGTATCGCCGTCAGTTGGTGCGGTTGCGACGGTGCAGCGGTTCGGGCGTGATTCTACTTTAGATCAGAGCTTTCCGCGCAAACTCGAGTCTACCATCAGCCGGGCACTGGCAACGATCCAACTGTCCACCATTCACACCACAATGAGCGCCCATGCCGCTTGCATCTGCACGGGGAATCAGATCAGGCGCCGTTCCCCAATACAGACTCCGGAGATTGGTATCAGCATTCGTTACCTGATCGTACATGCCGTATCGCGAGAGTCGAGTGCGCGAAGCTTTCATCGGCGCCCGGCATCGAATTTCTGGTTAGGCGATACAAAACCGATGGATGTCTCTCGACGCGAACTCCTGAAGATGACGAGCATGTTAGCTGGAGGCGCACTGCTTCCCGGCTTTCCTTATCGTGGCGAAGCCACTGCGCAAGGGAATTTCACCGCGGAAGCGGATCTACTCGTTGACTACGAGATAAGAATTGGAGCGAGCGCGGTTGAGATTGCGCACAATAGATTTATTTCCACGACGACGTACAACGGACACTTCCCGGGGCCATTGCTTCGCTTCAAGGAGGGGCGGCAAGCGATTGTCGATGTGGTTAACGAAACGGATACGCCGGAGCAATTGCATTGGCATGGTCAGAGGGTGCCTGTCGACGTGGACGGGGCGGCGGAGGAAGGCACTCCTTTTATTCCGGCGCACGGCAAACGCCGTATCGTGTTCACCCCTGGGCCGGCAGGTTTTCGTTTCTACCACACGCACAATCGGGCGGGAGCGGATCTGGCCATTGGCTTGTATAGTGGCCAGGTTGGGCCGGTATACATCGAGCCAAAGAGTGAGCCAGGAGATTACGATCGGGAAGTATTTCTCACGCTAAAGGAATTCGAGCCCTCGTTCAGTCGCGGCGGTGACATGGCGATGAATTTCCTGTTGCCCGCTAACAAGACGAAGGCGCTTAAAGAGCAGGGCGAATCAGCGATGAAGGCTTCGCTGGCCAAAGGAATGCCGCACGGCTTCGAGGTTGGCTACCGCTCATTTACCATTAATGGCCGCATGCTCGGTCATGGTGAACCGATTCGGGTAAAGCAGGCGGAGCGCGTCCTTTTTCATGTTTTGAACGGCAGCGCTACGGAGATCCGTAGCCTGGCTTTGCCCGGGCATTCGTTCAGAGTAGTTGCCTTGGACGGGAATCCGGTTCCGAATCCTGCATCAGTCCCGGTAATTTGGCTGGGGACAGCCGAGCGGGTGTCTGCAATTGTCGAGATGAACCATCCGGGTATCTGGATCATGGGTGACCTCGCGGACGATGACCGGCGGCACGGTATGGGGATTGTCGTGGAATACGCAGGACGCGCGGGCAAGCCGCAGTGGATCGCGCCATCGCATTCTTATTGGAATTATGCCGGGTTTGGAAAGCATGGGGCCAACGCGCCGCCGCCGGATGAGACTTTTGAGATGATCTTTGTCAAGGAAAATGCCGCCGAAGAGGGGTTCAATCGCTGGACAATCAACGGATTCGCTTATCCCATGGGGAACGAACCCGCCCCCCCTTTGTTCCACCTAAAGTCGGGGCGAAGATACCGCATTCACATGCGTAATGCCAGCGATGACATTCATCCGATTCACCTTCACAGGCACAGTTTCGAACTGACCAGCCTGGCTGGAACTCCGACGTCGGGGGTTCTAAAGGACGTGGTCATGCTGGGCGGATATCAGGAAGCCTCTGTGGATTTCGTCGCCGATAATTCCGGTTTGACACTGTTCCACTGCCATCAGCAATTGCACATGGACTTCGGATTCATGATGTTATTTGACTATCTTTAGGGTCGCAATTTACATGTTGATCCATGGCGCAGACCTCGGAGGACAATATGACAAGCTATTTGAATGCGGCGCCAGTGTGGCTGATACGCCTGCTGGTTGGTTGGGTCTTCGTCGTCGAAGGCATTTTGAAATTCTGGTTGCCGGATGAACTTGGGGTGGGCCGATTCG
>JBEKOS010000548.1:0-3178 GCA_049521535.1 Terriglobales bacterium
TTGTAAACCGCGTTGTGCCCGGCCTCGCAGATGCTGCTTCCAGTTGCAAAGACGGTGCCATCCGGCCGCAGTACCGCGGGCCCGACTTCGTGGCTGCCGCCGCCCAGGCCGCAGGCTGAGTCCCACAGTTGCACGATGGTACTGCCGGCACTCTTCCAGGTGTTGGTCGAAGGATTATAAAGCTCCGAATTCATTCCTTTGTTATTGGTATTACTTGTATAGGCATCCACCGTCAGGATTTCACCATTCGGGAGCAGGTTCCAATTTTCCTCGTCGAAGTCGTCGAACTTGCCGTCGGTGGCGCTCGACTTGACGGTGAAGTTTAATGTGCTCTCATTGAAGTACGCATAGAGCGGGAAAGTGCTGTCGCCGAAATTGATCGCGCAGCACTCCGCCAGCATCCACGTTCCGTCGGACAGAACTTCGGACTGCGCGTCGCCAATGTGCTTAAAGGTTGCCGGCGCCGTGGTGCTGGTCCAGGTGTTGGCGGCGGGGTCATAAAGGGCGCCCGCCGACTGCCAAGCTTCGGCGCAGGCATTGGACGGGCACTGGTATTCGCCTCCCTGGACGGCCACTTTCCCGTCGGGTAGCACGGCGGAGGCGAAGAACAGCGGAGCATAGGGGCTGGGGAGCGAGGCCACTTTGGTCCAGGCGCCATTGACGTAGCTGCCGGTATTGTCCGGCGTCAGGGTGTACCAGTCGGTGTAACTGCCGGTGCAGGCGGTGGTGCCGTTTGGTTCGGAGTGAACCAGGACGCGCCCGTCGGTTAGCAGCAACATTGCGCCGACGCATACGGGAGGGGCAGTGGCGACTGGTTGCCAGCTTTGGCAATTGGCAGTCAGCGCCGATCCTGCAACCAGGAACCCGGCGAGGATGATTGCAAGCCTTCTGGCCCTAAGCACGATGGATGGTGAATTGCCGGAAATACGCGACGAATGGCGCAGACGGAAGCACGACATTAGGGTCTAATCCTTATGTATCCAGTTCAGATTTTCTGGAGTGAATAGGGGGCAGACCTAGTGTGGAGCGCCACCAACCGCCTGACGCAACTTGGGGAGGGCCCTTTCTTGAAAACCAGAGTTGATTGAGTATGACCTGCGCGGGAGTGATTGTCAAACAAAACTTTACAAACGCTTAGAATGCGCGATGCAGACAGCGAAACCGCCGTTACGCCGCTCGAACCCTGAGGTAGCTCCAACCTCGCGGCCGCTGCCTTCCAGTCACCAGCATCGGCACGAAATAGGCGGAAGAAAAATCCCATCCCGCGCGGGCGCGGAATGGGCAGGATGTCGGTATCAGAATCTCTCCCCGATGCCGGCTCGCTTGCGTCAGAATTTCCGCCGCAGTTGCCGCTTGATCGCGGGATTGCGCGGAGCATCTAGTCTGGTTCCTGCTTTCCTGGCGTCGCCACCATCACCTTGCTGATAACGTTGCTGACGCTGTCTGAGAAGTAGAAGTCGCCCGACGAACCCAGCGCAAGGCTGGCCACTTGCGATAAAGCAGGGCTCGTGCTCGTCGGGTAGTTGGCGTCGCCGGAACAGGCCGCTGTGATCGAGGCCGGGCCCACCAGCATTAAGGACGTGGTTCACATACAGCCCGTGCAACGGCAGCACTGGCCCACGGAATGGTGTCCCGAACAGTGATCGTGCTGGCGGTCGCACCCGCACCCATGAAAATGCGGCGGCGAAGAATGTTCTCGCCACCGCATTGAAGGCCAACGACTATCGACTAACAACCTCGTTCGGCGTCAAACTCGACTGCTGCCCCAGCCGCGGGATGGACTGGGTGGGTTGCTTGCGCAACGCCGGCGGCGGGTTACCACCTTTTCGCCGCTGCGGATACGATGCCTTGCGCGCCTTCACCTGCTCGGTGACATCCTGCATGCGAAGTGATTCCTTTCCCTTGCGTTTGGCCACGATGCGGTAGTCAAAGGCAATGCTGGCATGGCCTCCTTTTGATTCGCGTACTTCAAACGAATTGGGCTCTTGGTTGGTCACGTACAGGCCCTCGCTGTCTCCACGCGGGGTAAGAAACACATGATAATCAATGCCAGTGTTGGCCAGGTCGGCAAAGTCGGCGTCCAGCGTGACCTTGGCCACGCCATCCTTCAATTGCCCGGTGCCGAAGTCCTCATACCAGTTCTCGGTGGATTGCACGCTGTACATTTCCAAGTTGCGCTCGTCGCGGGTGCGCACAGAGCCGGTGATGGTTCCGTTGCAACTGAGATTGGCATTGGTATCGATGGAGCAAAACTCATTCTGGGCTGCGTTGGTCGTCTGGAATACTTCCGCAGTCCCGGAATAAGTGTTTTGCAGGTAAAGAGTCGTCAGTTGCGAATTGTTCACCAAAGTGCCGGCAACACTGTTATCCGCAGTTGCGAGGAGCGCGGTGGTGTTGCTGCCATTCGTGTCGGCCCATACGCCGAGCTCCTTAATCTCGCCGGCGCCACTTGTACTGGGCGCGTTGTAAACGCCGTAAACGCCCGTGGCGCTGGTGCTGAGGCCCTTGATTCCAGCGGCGGTTCCATTATCCGCCTCGCCGTAGATTGCGGTCGCGTTGGCGCCGGCCGACATCGCATATATGGCAGAGCTGCCTGAGCCCGTGTAATTATTGATAGCCTCCAAAACGTAGCCCGACCCCGTGCCGGTGATGTTCTGCGGGTACGTAAAAAAGTTTTCTGCGGCAACTTGCGCGTAGCCACTCGCCGCCACGCCTCCAAGGTAGGCTGCGTTCACATTGGTGATGCCCGCGCCGCTACCCGTGAAGGACGTGGCTGTAATGCCACCCGAGCCCGTGAATGTATTGCTGGTTGCCGCCAGCGTGGGAACCTTGGTTGTATCCAGATTCACCGTGACCTTGCCGCTCGTGCCCCCGCCCGTCAGATCCGTGCCCGCCGTAACACCCGTGATCGTGCCCGTGCCCGGAATCGAGGCCGTCGTCTGCACCGTTCCGTCGGGATACGTAATCCCGTGCCCGACGGTGTCGATCTTGATGTTGCCGTTGATCTCCAGCGCCTGCGCCGGCGCCGTCACCCCAATCCCCAGGTCGCCGCTCATATAGTTCTTCGCCGCCAGCGTGTACAACCCCCAGCTATTGGTCGCCGTGGTCGGGTTGTTGATGTATACCCCATAGAAGTTCGTGAATACGCCGCCCCCCGAGTTGGTCGGCGCCGGCACCC
>JBEKOS010000549.1:0-3148 GCA_049521535.1 Terriglobales bacterium
GTTGACATGAAATTCAGCAAGATATTGCGTTTGCTTGCAGTGCTGTTCGGAAGCTGCGTATTGCTCAGTGCAACCGGAGCCCCCGACCAGTTCACCGTTCCGGTCACCTATTACACCCTGCCCAATGGACTGCGGGTGGTACTCTCTCCGGACCACACCGCGCCCACGGTGGTGACGGCGATCTACTACCGCATCGGATTCCGCATCGAGCCCAAAGACCGCACGGGTTTTGCCCATCTGTTCGAGCACATGATGTTCCAGGGCTCGCAGAACCTCGGCAAAATGGAGTTCATCCGCCTGGTGCAGCAAAACGGCGGAATCCTCAACGGCAGCACGCGGTTTGACTTTACCAACTACTTCGAGTTGCTTCCCAGCAACAAGCTCGAAACCGCGCTTTGGGCGGAGGCTGACCGCATGAGGGGACTGGCGGTCACCGAGGAAAACCTCAAGAACCAGCAAGGCGTGGTCGGGAACGAGGTCAAGGGGGCGGTCCTCAACCGTCCCTACGGCGGTTTCCCCTGGTTGTGGATACCGCAGTACGCGAACACCAACTGGTACAACTCGCATAATTTCTACGGTGAACTGGCGGACATCGAGGCGGCCAAACTCGAAGAAGTGCAGAAGTTCTTCAAGACCTATTACGCGCCCAACAACGCCGCCCTGGCCATTGTCGGCGACTTTGAGCCGGAAGCGGCCAAGGCCCTGGTGGAAAAGTACTTCGGTCCCATTTCCAAATCTGACGTCCCCCCGCCGCCGGACCTCACCGAACCGCGCCAGGAGAAGGAAATCCTGGCATCGCGCAAGGACCCGCTGGCGAACCGGCCCGCGCTGGCATTCGGATACCATATGCCTCCGCGCAATACCCCCGAGTACTACGCCATGGGCCTGCTCGATCAGATGCTCGCGCAGGGCGATGACAGCCAGTTCTACCAGGAACTGGTCCAGAAAAAGGGCTATACCGGGCAGGTTTCGGGAGGCATCAATGTCGATCTGGGCGACATGTTCGACTACGACGGGCCGATGCTCTGGACCACGTACCTCACGCATGATTCCAGTGTGAAATCCGAGCAGATCATGGCCTCGGTGGACGCCGTGATTGAGAAGCTGCAGTCCCGGCCGCCCGACCAGAAGCTGCTGGACCGCAATCTGACCAAGATGCGCGCCTATATCTACGACTCGATGTCGCAGTTCGGCGGATTCGGGCGCGCCAACATGCTGGCGTGCTTTGCCCTGTTCGATAACGATCCTTCCCGGATCTCCTCCCTGGAGGAAAATTTCCGCAAAGTGACGCCGGAGCTGATTCAGAAGACGGCAAACGAATACCTGCGCAAGACCAACCGGACTGTGCTGGTGCTGGAGGCAGGGGCGGCCAAAGACAATGCCGCTGCTCCCGCGGGAGGTGCGAAATGAGAGGCATTAGACTTGCGATCCTGGCGCTGGCATGTGCTTTGGCGATTGCCGGGCAGGCTTCGGCGCAACACAAGGAACAGCCCCCGGAAGGCGGGCCGCCCCGGCCATTTCATCTTTCGCCCACCGAGGATTTCACCCTGCCGAATGGCATGAAGGTGACGCTGGTGCCTTACGGCATCGTGCCCCGCGTGGCGGTCCGGGCCTACGTTAGCGCGGGCGGCGTTAACGAGTCGGCGAATCAGGTTTGGCTTTCGCGTCTCACCGGCCTGCTGATGAAGGAAGGCACCGCCACGCTCTCGGCGGAGAAGCTGGCGCAGCAGGCGGCCGATACCGGTGGACAGATCGAAATCGAGCCGGGCATCGAATTCACCACGGTGGGCGGAGTCGCGCTCTCCGACCACGCGGTGGAGTTCATCGGCCTGGTGGCGGACGTCCTGCAGCATCCGTCGCTGCCGGCGTCGGAGGTGGTGCGGCTGAAGGCCGATCTGGCACGAGAGCTGGCGGTGGCCAAGGCCGAGCCCGGCGAGATCGCGCGCGAGGCGTTCCGCAAGACCATCTTTCCGGACAGTCCCTACGGCCGTACGTTCCCGAGTGAAAGCGATCTGCAAGGGTATACGGCGGAGAACGCGCAGAAATTCTACCGCGACTTCTACAGTCCCGCGCGCACCCATCTGTACATTTCCGGCAGGCTGGATCCGGGACTGCGGCCGGCCATCGAAAAGGCGTTTGGTAGCTGGCCGGGCGGCGTCGGGCCTTCCACCGTGGCAGGCGGTATGCACAAGGGCCGCTCGTTCACGCTGATCGACCGACCCGGAGCGCCGCAATCCACGTTATACATTGGCCTGCCGGTGGCCGATCCTACCAGCCCCGATTGGGTGCCTCTGGACGTCATGAACTCTCTCCTCGGGGGTTCGTTCGCTTCGCGCATTACCTCGAACATTCGGGAGCAGAAAGGCTACACCTACTCACCTTTCAGCGAGATCGAAACCGGGATCCACCTTGCCTACTGGGCCGAAATCGCCGATGTGACCACGCCGGTGACCGGCCCGGCGATGAAAGAGATTTTCAATGAAGTCGAACGACTGGGAAAGGAACCGCCATCTGAGCCGGAGTTGAAGGGTATTCAGACCTACCTTGCCGGACTGTTCGTTTTGCGCAACACGATCAGCCCGAATGCGGTGATTGGCCAGTTGCACTTTGTGGATTCGCAGGGGCTGAGCCGTTCCTACCTGACTGACTATGTGCCCAAGGTCGTGGCCGTGAAGGCGCAGGACGTGCAGGCTATGGCGGCAAAGTACCTGCCAACGGACAAGATGGCCATCGTGGTCGTGGGCGACAAGTCGAAGATAGCCGACCAGGTGAAGCCCTACGAAGCCGCGGAACCCGCTGCGAAATGACTAGGCCGCGGCGAAGGCAAAAAGCTACGGTGGCAGGGAGAGACTGAAGGGCGCGATTTCCCGATAGGATTGTTACATCGTAGTACGATATATATAAACGAAGCAAGGTCATGCTATGCGGGACGCGCGCCAGCTCCCCGTCCCTGTGTCATGCTGAGGCCCGCCCAGATCCTTCGCTGCGCCCAGCCACCCCATAACGCACAAAGGGCGTGCGTTTTTGGGGCCCCGGCACGCTTGCTCAGGATGACAATTCAAACTGACCCAGTACCAAGAACTCGGCCACGGATTTACACGAATCGCCACGGATCATCAAACACGTTCACCGCCGACGGTACCCATGG
>JBEKOS010000550.1:0-3146 GCA_049521535.1 Terriglobales bacterium
CTGGTAGTCGTGCTGCAGCGACAGATTCGGGTTGTAGTACGGATCGCCGCTTAGCCGACCGTCCCAATGTTGCTGTAACACGCTAATATCTCTTGAATCGGGCTGGCTAACACGCGTAGCAGATTCGTAATGATACAACTCAGCATAGGGCGTGTACACGATGCGGTAACCCGCCTCTCGCACCCGCAGGCATAGATCTACATCGCCATAGTTCACCGGCAGGGCTTCGTTCAATCCCTTCACCTCTTCAAACACGCGGCGGTGGATCATCAGGCAAGCGGCGGTTACCGCGGAATAGTTGCGCACCAGGGACAATGAATAGAAGTATCCCTGGTGCCGGCGAGGGAGACCATGATAACAATGGCCCGCAGCTCCGCCGATCCCCAGAATTACGCCAGCATGTTGGATGGCGCCGGAAGGAAACAGCAACCTGGCGCCCACGATACCAATTTCCGGTTGCTGGCACCATTCGAGCATGGCGCCTATCCAGTCCGGCGTAATCACCCGCGTGTCGTTGTTCAACAGGACCAAGTATTCGCCCTTTGCGTGTTCCGCCGCGAAATTGTTGATTCGTGAGAAATTGAACGGGCCCGGTATGGATACGATCTGGTGCGACAACGACGAAAGATAAATCTTTGACTTTGGTTCAACGCTGTCATTGTCTGCCACCAGGACCTCATAGTTCTGGTAATTGGTTTTCCGTTCAATGCTGGCAATGCAGTTTCGCAATAGCTCAATCCGGTCCTTGGTGGGAATGATGATGCTGACGAGCGGAGTACCTCGTAGCGCCGGGCGCACGCGATAACGATTGGGGGACTGCTCGATTACCTCGGCAGAAATTCCGCGGCGCTCCATGTGCTCCTCGAGCGCACGTTTCCCCGCACCGGAGCTGGGAGATTTTGAGGATGCCGAAGCTGCGGTTGAGCCGATGGCTTTGCGCCAGTGATAGAGTACTCGCGGAACATGGAATATCTTCCCAGTGCGTTCCGAAACGCGCAACATCAGGTCATAGTCCTGACTGCCTTCGAATCCCTTCCGGAAACCGCCCGCGGCATCGATCACCGGCTTGCGATAAACACTGAAATGGCAGGTATACATGCACGACAGCAGGTACTCAGGCGACCAGTCCGGTTTGAAAAACGGATCGCAACGACGGCCGGAGCGATCGAGCTTGTCTTCATCGGAGTAAATGACATCAGCGTCCCGATGGCTTTGCAAGAGTAGTACCACTGCAAACAAGGCATCGGGAGCCAGTTCGTCATCATGATCGAGCAGGCCGACAAGCTCACCACCGGCAAGAGACAGTGCCAGGTTTGATGCCGCACTGATTCCCTGATTCTTTTCTGCATAGACCATACGAATGCGCGGGTCGTATTGTGCCAGGCTTTCCAGACACGCCCGGACATGGGGGGCAGTACTGCCGTCGTCGCAAATACAAAGTTCCCAGTGCTTGTAGACCTGGTTTTGCACCGAAGCAATGGCACGCTCCAAGTGTTCTGCCGCGGGATTGAAAACGGGCATTACGATACTGACGAGGGGTTGGTATAAGAAGCGCGAGATCGCCTTCTGCATCTCACCGGCGTTGACTCTCGACTTCTCCACGCCCTCGATCCATCGGCGGTAGGCGCGTTCGTCAATTACGATTCGGTTCCTTGCCAGGCCCACGGCCGCCAGAGTCGCCATCACTCGGCTGCGCCCCCTCCTTAAAGTACTGAGGAGTCGCCCTCCAACACGATTTTGCCGGATTCGAGTTTGCCATTCTGCTTGCATTACGACCATCGGGAAGATCTTCGCCGGCCACTCCAAGGCTGATCGCCATCTATTGAGTCGGAACGGTGTGGACCCGTTCGGCTAGACGTCGTTCCAATTCTTCATACTGACTGGCCACCTCATCTGGATTGCCATCGGCGATCAACTGGCCGGAATCAATCAAAATCGCGCGGCGGCAGTGCCGCCGAATCGCATTGAGATCATGGGAGACCAGCAAGACTGTCTTACCCTGCTCCCGAAATCCTTCCAGCTTTTCCAGACACTTTTCCTTAAAGAGCAGGTCGCCCACGGCGAGCACTTCGTCCATCAGCAGGATGTCGGGATTTACCTGGATGGCAATAGCAAAACCCAGCCGAATGTACATTCCGGACGAGTATTGTTTGACCGGGGAATCGATAAAGTCCCCCAAGTCGGCGAATTCAATGATATTGGCTTCGCGGTCGGCAATCTCGCGGCGCGTGAGGCCAAGCAGAAGGCCATTCATCATAATGTTTTCACGGCCACTGAGTTCGGGATGAAATCCGGCGGCCAATTCGATCAATGCCGCCACTTTCCCGTTCACAGTTACCTTGCCGCTGGTAGGTTTGTAAACCCCGGCGATCACCTTCAGCAACGTGCTCTTGCCGGAACCGTTTCGGCCAATGACTCCCAGCCATTCGCCATCTCGGGCACAGAATGAAACATCATTCAGCGCCGAAAAGTCGTAGTAACGGGAGGTATGGCTCCGGAACAATTTGGCAAAAACCTCACGCAGCGTATCGGGACGCTCGCGAATCACGCGAAAGCGTTGCACCACGTTGTCGAATTGGATGCGCATTATGCCCATGAAAACAGCTCGGGATTCGGAGGTCGGGAGTCATAGGTCACGATGCGAACGAGTTTCTTCCGACTTTCCACTTCTGATTTCCGCCTCCTGACTCCTCAGATGTAAAACACGAACGAATCCTCCAGCCGCCGGAAGAATGCGTAGCCCAGCACCAGCACGGTAAGCCCAATGCCAATCGACATTGCCGCGGAGGCTGCCGAGGGAAGCAAGCCGTAGTAAATGCTGAGCCTGAATCCGTTCAGCACGTACACCAGGGGATTCAGGTGAAAAAAGAACCGGAAGCGCGCGGGCACCATGTCAACCGAGTAAATAATTGGCGAAAGATAGAACCAGGCCGAAATCACAATCTGCAGAATATGCGCGACGTCGCGAAAAAAAACATTGGCCGCGGCGACAAAGAAGGCGCAGCCCAAGGAGAACATTGCCAGGCCCAGCATAGGTACAGGCAGATAAAGCCAGGTCGCATGCAGCGGAAACCTCAAAACGACAAGTAACAAGAGCAAAGGAGCCAGCGATAGCAGGAAGTTAATCAGGTTCGCCAGCACAGCCG
>JBEKOS010000551.1:0-3143 GCA_049521535.1 Terriglobales bacterium
CGACACAAAGAATGGCCACAGCGTCGGGAGGAATGCCTATTTTGTCCCGCATTTGCATGACCTGCTGCGGTGCAGCCGGAGTAAACGGCTTTACGGAGTTGTGCTTGATGATGATGCGATCCGCTGCTACTCCGATTTTTGTCAGCTGTGCGGCAAACGGAGCACAAACGGTGATCACACGGTCGGCTGCGCGAAGTGACCAGCGATCAAGTTGGTTGTATAACCGGTTTTTTGTGTCCGTAGAGGTGTAACCGTGATGGAACGCCACCCAGCGGCAATCGCGATGCAGGCCAGCGAAACGGACCAGAAAATGAGACTTGCAGCTATGGCTCTGAATGAGGTGCGGGCGGACCGTCTGTACAACTGCTCGTATTTGGGGGATGATGCGCGCATCGAAGGCGAAGCGCTCAGCAATTGGATGGAGGTCCAAACCGGCGCATTCCACCCTCTTGATAAACGCATTCGTTTCGGTGCCGCGTCCGCGCAGAAAAGTGCAGATCGAGAATTGCACCGGAGAGACCTCAGCTTGACTGGCGCGCGCCTGTTGCGCCAATGCGATAAGGTTCTTGGCCGGACCCGTAACGGAGTTCGCCTCCATGAGAGCGAGCACGCGAATGGGTAGTCCGTCATTCATGGGTTCCATGTGCCAACGCATACGCGCGCTGGCGCCTCACACTCCGCCCCGGCACGCACAACCACGACGCATGCTGGGGACCACAAAGCGACATGATCTCAGAGCCGCCTGCTGGCTTGCTGCTGCCGCTAGTGTGACATAGGTGAATGGGTTACGCTAAGTTTATCGGACTGCGCTTTGCGGCCAGCGATTGCAATTGCCGTGTGTCGGGCTATTTGCACAAACTGCACCCCCGTGAAGGCCGGCAGATAGGAAATATTCTTCCCGAAAGTTACATTTCTTTGCGCAGCTCCGGCAGACCATCAGGCAATTTCAATAAAATCAACTACTTGCAAAATTTGGTTTGCCTTTAATCCTGGCAAAAGGAATGCACTTTTGGTAACGTCTTACTAAACGTGAGCAGATGCTGAAACAGGAATTTACACTTGAGGCGGGCGTAGGATCGAAGCAAGCTCGGACTGCCGATGGACCTCCCGTCCACAGTTTTGTAATGGTCGAGCACTGGCGCGCCCTGTTGCTGGGCGCGACCGTTCTCTTGCTCTATTTTCCGGTTCTGCGATTGCTGGTAAGGCAGTGGTGGGACGACCCAAATTACTCGCACGGCTTCCTGGTTCCGGTATTCTGCGCTTACGTGCTGTGGGAGTGTCGCCGCGAATTGTTGAAACTGGCTCCGGCGCCCACTTCCGCCGGCGTGTTGGTCCTGTTGGGGTCCATTGCAGTGTTGTTTCTTGGATCTCTCGGAGCGGAATTATTCCTGGCGCGAGTTTCTTTGTTGGGCGTCATCATTGGGCTGCTGCTCTTTCTGCACGGGTGGCCAGTAGTAAAGAGAACGATGTTCCCGCTCTCTGCGCTGCTGCTGATGATCCCGATTCCGGCCGTTATCTACAATCAGATTGTCTTTCCCTTACAGCTTTTGGCTTCCCGGTTGGCTGCCGCGACTCTGCAAGTGATTCAAATCCCGGTTTTTCGCGAAGGGAACATACTTGTGCTGCCGAACGCCCGGCTTGAGGTAGCGGAGGCTTGCAGTGGCATTCGCTCGCTCATGTCGTTGCTCACCATCGCCGTCATTTACGGCTATCTCTCGGAAAGCAGGACATGGGTGCGGTGGGTGCTTTGCCTGCTGATCGTTCCGATCGCGGTGCTGAGCAACTCCGCACGAGTCGTCCTCGCAGCCGTTGCCTCGGAATACATCGGCATATCAGCCGTGGAAGGCACGTCGCACTTCCTATCGGGAATCTTTTTATTTCTGGTGGCCATAATGATGTTGATGGCATGTCACAAGCTGCTGCGCTGGGGTTCGGGCGGGGAGCGGGCACAATGACGGCACGGCGTTATTGGATTGCGATCGCGTTATTGCTGGCCGCGACCGTTGCCATGGCAAAGCTGCCTCATGGCACGGTGACAGAGTTGAAGCAGCCTTTGCGGACGTTCCCGCTGGAGATCGGGAACTGGCACGGCTTCGACCAGCCACTCACGGACCAGGTCGCGACTGCGGCGGGTGTGGATTCCTACGTCAGCCGCTTTTATCTCCGACCCGGCGGCGACAACGTCGGACTCTACATCGGTTACTACAAGAGCCAGCAAACCGGAGAAACGATTCACTCGCCCAAGAATTGTCTTCCTGGCGCCGGTTGGCAGCCGCTGCAGGCTTCTGAAATTACGCTGCGTACGCCGGATGGACGCGCATTTCCAGTTAACCTGTACGTCGTCGAGAATGAGCGGGAGAAACTGCTCGTCCTCTACTGGTATCAATCGCACGGCCGCATCATTTCGAGCGAGTACTGGGCCAAGGTTTACATGGTGATCGATGCTATCCGGTTTAATCGCACGGACTCGACCCTGGTCAGGATCACCACCAATCTCGGGCGTGATGAAAACAAAGCCCGGCAGTTGGCGGTGTCCTTTGCCGAGCGGGTAATACCTAGTTTGGATCAGATTATTCCCAAGTAAGCTTCAAGGGAGGGCTACAAACATGCGTTCACGGTGGTTTTGCGCTTTGCTCGTTGTCGCACTCTTCGGATTCGCAGCCGGCTGCAGTAAGAATCCGGAAGTGGCCAAGAAGAAATACCTGGAGAGTGGCAACGAATACATGCAAAAGGGCAAGTTCCAGGAAGCGCGCCTTCAATACCGTAACGCGCTGAAGCTCGACCCTCGTTTCGCGGAGGCATACTACCAGCTCGCGAAGGCGGACATGTCGACCTCACAGTGGGACGAGGCTTTCTCTTCGCTGCAACAAGCTGTCGCGATTGATCCCAGCCATATCGATGCGCGTCTCGGCATCGGGCAGCTTTACGTTGCGGCCCGCGACTACGACAAAGCGGTGGAAGCAGCCCAGACCATCCTCGAGAAAGAGCCGAAGAACACCGCCGCCTACCAGTTGCTCGGCACGGCCTATATTGGCAAACAGCAGAACGACGACGCCCACGCGGCCTTCGCCAAGATTATCGAACTGACGCCCAACGATGGCGGCGCCTACGTGAATCTTGGGCTGGTGGATATCACGTTGCAG
>JBEKOS010000552.1:0-3143 GCA_049521535.1 Terriglobales bacterium
CGCTTCGCCACGGCGCTCGAAATCTGCAATAATCCGATTGAAGTACTATTCGCTAGGTACTTTTCCGGTAGAGTACTACGTTGACTTACCCTACAAAGGAAGAGTACAATCGTAACTCTAAATTCACAATGCAAGGGGCTATGGTAACGTGAAGTCATTCATTTTAGTGATGCTCGCCATCAGTGTCGCTGCGTTGCCCGCATGGGCCATGAGCTACACGATCACCGATAACGCGGACGTTGAAATCGACCAAGCCAGCTCCCATGAAGAACAGGCTTGGAATTTTACCGCCCTGGCCGGATGGTGTGGATCTTGCACAGTCGACAGCGTTACTGTGAAGGAAGACTTCACCCTCATCCTGCCTGGAGGCACTCCCTCGGCTCCCAACTTTCAGTCGACCTTTATCCAAGACACGGCGCCTTTGAGCAGCCAATCGGCACTGTTTTTTATCTTTGACGCTCAAACGCCCACCGCCACAGAGACTACGACCTTGACACCGGGCGTCGACGGCTTCACTCTGGCGGATGTCAGCAGTGGTGGCAGCTTGGGCGAATTCGCCACCCGCGTAGCCAGGAACGGCGGAGGCTTTTTCCTCGAATCTATCGCCGTTACGGTCGACGTGACAGCGCCGGAACCTGCCAGCATAGCATTGACAGGTCTCGGCTTGATCGCACTCGCAGTAATCGCGCGGCGCCGGGCGCACTAGCCCCCGGTGACCTAACTTACGGAGCGCGTGTCCGCGCTGCGCCGCGTCCTCCGCTCACCACCATTTCAGATCCCCGCTGCCCTCCCGAGATGTACATCCTCCACCGGCATTTCGCAGCATTCCGCCGCCTGCCGCCGATCCCGGATATCACCAACTCCCTCGTCTCCGTCAGCGCCGTACGCCGCGCTGCGAGAGCCGGGTGAGCCGCTAAGGATCGGGGAAAGGCCCGATCCATCACCGGTTTCCTTTGCTCATCGGAAAAAAGTGAAACGGTAGCCTGTCCCCGTTTTCCCCCCGTTTTCCCCCCGTTTTCCCCCCGTTTTCCCCCGTTTTCCCAGAGCCCGATTCCTTGCAGCAACTGCTCATCCATCACATCGCTTCCGTGATGTGATTATCGCGAAGACGCCGGTATCGTTGTCAATCAAGCACGACCTGCACAGAACGCAATGAGTTTCGATGTTAAGATCGAGCAGCCACCCCGCACCTACCTCGGAATCAGCGACGCCCGTTTACCGATCATGACTTGGCGCGAGTATCACGAATCTACGGCGCACAGCGTTGAATCCTTGAGGCGATCGGCGCAGGTCCTCGACTGGGTGAATATGCCCGACCCATTTCGTCACTATGAAGGCGTGCCGGTGCTCGACCTGCCGGCAGATCCACCCAGCCCGGAAACACCGGCGCTCGACGTGCTTCAAGGGTTCTCTGGCGCGAGCGCTACTCGCGATGGCCCGACATTCCTTTCACAACTGCTGTTCTATTGCTCTTCGATTAGCGCGTCGAAGCTCGTTCCGTCTACCGGATATCGTTACGCTTTGCGCGTCAATCCCTCCTCCGGGAATCTGCACCCCACCGAGTTCCACTTCCTCACGCGGGGCCTGAAGGATTGGCCCGATGGGCTGTATCATTACCGTCCCTCGTCACATATGGCCGAACAGCGGGCATTGGGCGATCTTGAAATGAAATTAGCCGGCAGCTCTGCGCCAATCGTGTTTGTCTTAACCAGCATCGCGTGGCGCGAGGCGTGGAAGTACCGTGATCGGGCCTATCGGTACTGCTTGCACGACATAGGGCACGCCTGGCAAGCATTAGCGCTCGCCGCCCGAGCCATCGGATGCGACGCCTTTGCGCTCGGTCAATTCCCCGACGACGACGTCGCGCATTTGTGCCGGTTTCACGACGATGAGTGGCCCATGCTGATTCTGGAGCTGCGGGGCGGGTCTATTCCCTTGTGCGAGACAGCTCTCATGCGCGAACCAGACCGCCGCGAGATCGTTTGGTACGGCGGCCAAGCGAATCAGCTCTCGAAAGAAAACATTGTCTACAAGCAGATTGACGAGATTCACGACGCCACGAAACTCAGCAGCGGCATCCACGTGTCCAGCCACATCTCCGCCGTTGAGCCGGCTCCCATCGGCGCTGGCGAGACCAAACTGCCTCCCCCAGCTTCGTCGACGCGTCCATTTGGCGAAGTCGTGCGGATGCGGCGTTCGGCGCTCGACTTCCTGGGTGGAGTGCAGTCGATGTCGTTGACACAGCTCTCGGCCATTCTTGCCGCGGCGAGCCAGCCGCTGCTTGCCGATTTTGCCGGTGCGCGTTTCATCCAGCTCTATTTGTATGCCCATCGCGTCGATGGACTGGAACCCGGCGTATACCGGCTGTGGCCGGAGCGTGCCGAGTTGGAGCAGATCAAGAGTGGCGACCAGCGCGTCGCGGCCGCGGGCCTCAGCCTCGGGCAGGATCTCGCCGGTAACGCATGCGTGGCGTTCTCGATGATCGGCGATCTCGATCGGGCCACCCGCGCCCATGGTGACCGCGGTTATCGCTACGTGCATTTCGAGGCAGGAGCCATAGGCCACCGCCTGTATCTGGCTGCGGAAGCGCTCGGGCTAGGGGCGACGGGCATCGGCGCATTCTACGATGAAGAGGTGCACCATTACCTCAATCTGACGCCCGAGCAGGGACGGGTGGTGTACCATTTCGCGATCGGCTATCCGGTTCCCGATTTTCGCCTCGGTGCATAAAGCCCGAAGCATCAAACATGACGCATGACATCGCCATGGTGGGCATCCTGGTACATGGCGACAATCATTTCATCGTACGCGGTCCATTGCCGGACCGCGAAGGAGCACTCGCGCTCGTTCGGCATTGGTCCCTCATTCAAGTCGGGGCGACAACGCCGCCCTCTCTTAATCGATGGCGTATCGTGTCCCGCGAGTTCCGAGAGAACTTAGAATGGGCGGTCGTCGTACCAGGAGACGGTGAGATGTCTCCCGCAGTGACAAGGTTGCTTGAAGAACTGTCAGCCCGGGGAATCACCATCCACGACTCCCAGTTCGGAACTCGGTAGAACAACTCAGCAGCCAACCGCCCCGGAAGCGGCGCTGTGGGAAGTGGGGCCCGACAGTCGGCTTCCGTCGTCTGTCCACGACGTAAC
>JBEKOS010000553.1:0-3140 GCA_049521535.1 Terriglobales bacterium
CGTAGCTCCGGACTTTGTAAAGCTGGCTCGCGATCAAATGCGCTCCCAGCGGAGCAATTGGAATTCCCATCGAGAGGCACAGCCCAACCTGTGCCAGCGCTCCGCGCAGGACCATCCAGAGCACGCTATGGCGCGTCGCACCGAGAGCCATCCGCACACCGATTTCGCTGGTTCGGCGTGATACGCGCTAGGAGATAATCCCGTATCGCCCAATTGCCGATAAGCCGAGAGCCGATACCCTGAAAAGAGGAACCAACCTGGAAAGAAACCTATTTTCACTAAAGTTAATTGCCGCGGCTCTAGTGCAAATATGTGCAAAGGGCGCAACAAGGCCAGCGAAGGAGTAACGACTGCGCTGCGAGTACTGCATTCCAAATTGCAGGGACAGTTTGGTTCTTGAGATGGAGACTCCCCAGAGCGAATTGTCCTTTGCGAATACGGTGGAGCAGTTCGATCCCGGCAACGGTGGTAGCTGCGCAATCAAAGTTCTTGAAGCCGAGCATCGGCCCTGTGCGAGGTTTAATACGGCGGTGATCCTGTTCGATCAGATTGTTCAGGTATTTCGACGATCTCAACTTGGTGTTCTTCCATGCCTCGTCTTCCTTTGCCATCTCGCGCACTGCTCGGTGCGATGCGGCCTAGCCATCCAAGGCGATGCTAACTGGTGCCCGCCTTTGGGTTCGAAGCGCCTTGCGGAAAGACGCCTTGGCCGCTGCGACGTCTCTTGCCGAACTTAGTCGGAAAGCGACGGTGTTGCCATCCCGGTCTACCGCACGATGTAGGTAAACCCAGCGTCCGCGTACTTTCAGATACGTTTCGTCAAGTCGCCAGGACTGGCCAACTTTACGCGTAAAGCGAGTCCAAACGAACGCGCCAATTTCCGTAAAGCCCTCACAATACCGACGAACAAATGAGCAGCTGATGAGTCGATCATTCGAAATTGAAATGCTTCCTTATGTTGTAAAAGCCCTAGCGCCGCAACCGCAGCCTGCGCTGTGGATTGGCGACTCAGCACGGAATGCAGGGCACGGGAGAAAGCTTTTGACACCGCATCATACTTCGGCCCGGCGACCGTTGACAGACGCAAACCGCCTGACTGCCAGCTGAGTCTCCCGGTTTGCGCCACCAAGGATAGATATTTTTCATCCCAAGTGGAACTTCAAAGTGCTCCACCTTTTGGCCAGGCCGTTGAGGCTTGGTCGAGGCCATGAATTGTTCCTGCTTGCGGACGAGGAACTGGACGAACTGGATGGCTTCGGCACGGTGAGCTGAATTGCGAGAGATCCCCAAAGAGTAGCCTCCCAGGGTTTCGACTGTGCGCTTTTTCCAGCGGGGACACTTGTCGCTCCGGCCTTGTCGCGGAATGGCTTGACTCCTGAGAAAAGCTCATATATGTCGGACCACCCGAGCTGAAATGCAGCCTCACCGGATACCCAGAATTTATTCTCTGCGTCCAGCATGTTGTACGAAACCACGCTGGGAGGGGTGATCCAGCCCACCCAGTGTGCGGATCGCTCCCATGCCCGAACAACGTCTTGATTATTCACGCTGATTTTGCCGTCGGGCTCGATGATGTGGCCGCCTCCTTCCACTGCTTGCCATTCCACTCCCTCGTCAGTGCGCTCCGGCTCCGGCCGGCGGGCGTCCCTTCTGTACGCGCTTGAAGAGCCAGACAATTCCCGCTCCCGACAGGCAAAGCAGGGCCAGCCAACGGAACACGTCGACAAAAGCCCAATCGGTAGCCTGATACAGCAACTGGCTGTACAGTTGCAATTCGGCAGGATACCGGGCGTGTGCCGGGCCGAAATGGGTGCCCAGGGCGCCCATCTGGGTCTGCAGCGCCGATTGGAATTGCTGGCCGCTGAGAGGGCTGTAGTTCGTCATCTCGCTCTGATGGACACTGCTGCGCCGGGTCAAGAGCGTGGCGCTGAGCGAGACTCCGATCGAGCCGCCAATGTTGCGCATCAGGTTATAAAGCCCGCTGGCCGCACCAATCTGCTCCCGGGGCAAGGTTCCGTAGGCCTGCGTACTGATGGGCACGAAGACGAATCCCACGCCAAAACCGGTAATCAGGATGGGGATCAGTAGCGTCCAGGGGCTGATCTCGGTGGTCACGCTGCCCATGTACAGCGTGGTCACCGCGAAGAGCACAAAGCCGAACGTGAGCAAATATCGCGCGTCGATCCGTTCGGAGAGATAGGCAATCACGGGCATGGCCACAATGCTGCCCAAGCCCCGCGGAGCGACCACGATCCCGGCGGTGAACGCGGTATAACCCAAAAGCTCCTGGTAGAAGAGCGGCAACACCGTGACGGTCGAATAGATCGATATGCCGAAAATGAGAATCAGTAAACAGCCGATGGCGAAGTTCCAGTTCTTGAGGACGCGCAGATTGACGAGCGGATGTTCGGAGCGCCAACTGTGCCGCACAAACCATACGAAGCTGACCACGAGGAGCAGCGCGGCCCAGCGGATCCATGTGGCGCCAAACCAGTCGTCTTCCTGGCCTTTGTCGAGGATGATCTGCAGGCAACCGATCCAGACCACTAGCGTGCCCAGGCCGATACCATCGAAGCCAGCCGACTTCGATCCTCGCATGTTCGGCGGGTCTTTGACATATCGGCCGATCATAAGCATAGCCAGGATGCCGACCGGGATATTGATATAGAACGCGTAGCGCCAGCTATAGGCGTCGGTAAGCCATCCCCCCAGTGTGGGTCCGAGGACGGGGGCGCACACCACGCCGAACCCAAACACCGCCATGGCGACGCCTCGCTTCTCAGGCGGAAAGCTCTCCAGAAGGATGGACTGCGACAGCGGTTGCAGAGCTCCGCCACCGGCCCCCTGGAGTATACGCGCCACCAGAATGAAGCCAAGCGTGGGCGCAGCCCCGCACGCGAACGACGATGCCGTAAAGATGGCCACACAAATGATGAAGAAGCGCTTGCGCCCGATCCGCATTGCAAACCAGTTCGAGGCGGGCAGCACGATCGCGTTGGCGACTAAGTAGCTGGTCAGCACCCACGTCGCTTCGTCGGTGGAGGCCGAAAGTGAGCCCGCGATGTATGGAAGAGCAACGGAGGCAATCGCGGTGTCCAGAACTTCCATGAACGTCGCTAGCATGACGGCGATGGCTACGA
>JBEKOS010000554.1:0-3137 GCA_049521535.1 Terriglobales bacterium
CCGATTCTTTTTGGTGTTGCCTGGAAGGGTTGTGTCGCCCTAATGATTTGTCATCCTGAGCATAGCGAAGGACCTGCTGTTTTCTCGCGCATAAAAGCACAAAAGCAGGTCCTTCGCTATGCTCAGGATGACAATCGTCAGTAGTCATTGACCTTGGCCGCGTCCTATCGTAGCGCTTCGTACACCTCAGTGAGCCAATCGGGACGCTTCAGGACCTCCCGCGGTTTGGGGCCGTCGGCGGCGCCTACAATGCCGTCCTGCTCCATTAGATCGATTAGGTGCGCCGCGCGCCCGTAGCCGATGCGCAGGCGCCGCTGGAGCAGCGAGGTTGAGGCTTTGCCAAATTCAATCACCAAACGCACTGCATCCTGATATAGATCGTCGTCCCCGCTGTCGGTATCCGTGCCCTCACCGCCGGTGGCTTCGGCGCGCGTGCCCTCTTCCCGCGGTGCATCGAGGAATCCCTCCACGTACTGGGCGTTGCCCTGATGGCGCCAGAAGTCGACTACCGCGGCAATTTCCTTTTCCGTAACAAACGGCGCGTGCAGGCGGACGAGGCGTCCCGAACCTGCGGGTAAATACAGCATGTCTCCCCGGCCAAGGAGCGCCTCTGCGCCATTCCCGTCAAGAATGGTGCGCGAATCCACCTTGGTTGCCACCCGGAACGATATTCGGGCGGGGAAGTTTGCCTTGATGAGCCCGGTGATCACGTCTACCGATGGCCGTTGCGTCGCCAGAACCAAATGGATGCCAACTGCCCGCGCCATTTGCGCCAGGCGCGTGATTGACTCTTCCACATTGCTTTGATCCAGCATCATCAGGTCGGCCAGTTCGTCAATCACGATGACGATAAAAGGCAGTCGCGATTCCTCCGATTGCTCGTCAAACAGGCCCGGAGTGCGCTCATCGAACAGCTTGTTGTACTGGTCTATGTTGCGGACCCCCTTCTCGGCCAGCAGCTTCAGGCGGCGTTCCATCTCGCGGACGGCATTGCGCAGGGCGTTTGCGGCCAATTTGGCCTCGGTAATAATAGGCGTAAACAGGTGCGGGAGCGATTCGTAAACGCCCAGCTCCAGCCGCTTCGGGTCCACCAAAATCAGCCGAATTTCATCGGGCGTTGACTTGTATAGCAACGACATGAGCATGGCGTTCAAGGCCACGCTCTTGCCGGAACCCGTGGAACCGGCGATGAGCAGGTGCGGCATGGTGGCCAGATCGGCAACCATCATGCCTCCATTGATGTCCTTCCCCAGGGCCAGCGTAAGCTTCGACTTTCCGCTCACAAATTCTGAAGACTCGACAATCTCGCGCAGGCGGATGACTTCGCGCTCCCGGTTGGGAACCTGGACGCCGACAGTGGATTTTCCGGGCATGCGTTCGATGAGAATTTTCTCGGCCCGCAAGGCGAGGCAGAGGTCGTCCGTCAAGCCGGTTACACGGCTGTACTTGATTCCTGCTTCAGGCTTGAACTCGAAGGTAGTCACGACCGGACCCGGATTGATCTGGACTACCTGTCCATGTACGTCGAATTCCGCATATTTCTTCGTCAGCACTTCGGCGAGCGTCTTTAATTCCTCTTCATTGATTGCGTTCTGCTCGTCAGGCCTCGCCAGCAGCGCGCTGGACGGCATCTTGTATGCGCCCGCAATCTTCGGCAGGGTGGTCTTGGCACGGCGCTCGGAATCAGCTCGAGCCGTTACCTGTACATCCTCGGTCGAAAGGTCGTGTTCCCGTTGTGCAGGCGGGAAAGATGCCATAACATCAGCCGACTCGTCCTCGATCTCGGCTTCGCGCTCAATACCGGTCTTCATGCGGACGGGGCCGCTGGGAACGGGATTGGCCACCAGGCTTTCCCTGGCTGAAGTTGCACGCATGGGAATCACCGAGGGGTCGGGCGCAAGCCTGGTGGTGACCAGCGTTTGGGCAGCGCGCTTCTTCTCCAGGTCCTTTTTGGCCTTGGCCTGGGCGCGGGCGCGGCGCCAATCCTGGAAGCGATTCCAGAGGGCAAAGAGGAAGCCGCAATGGGTAGCCAACCACGGGCGCATCGCGGTGAATGAAAACGCCGTCGAAAGATAAAGGGCAACTGCAGTGAGTGTGGCGGCGACAATGTAGGCCCCCACAAGATTGAAGTAGTGGATCAGCGCGTCCGCGGCAATCCGTCCCACCAGTCCTTCCATGGGAATGGTCTGCAGCCAGTGCCAGTGAAAAGGCGCCAGCGCCAGCAACGCCGGTATAAACACCAGCATCATGACCGCGCCGGCCAGTTTGGCGACGGGAGATTCGGTCTTCCTCGACCAGAACCACCGGATTGCCAGCAACAGCAAGAACAGAGGCAGCAGGAACGCGGAGATTCCCAGCACTTGCAGCAGCACATCGGCGCTGTACGACCCGGCCATGCCAATCCAGTTGTGGGGCGTGCGGCTGTCGGAGGACGGGGCGGCGGTGTTCAGTGAAGGATCGTGAGGAGAATAGGAGGCCAGCGCAAGCAGCAACAACAGCGCACCGGCGAATAGGAGCAAGCCCACAAGTTCATTGAGACGCTTGCGGCCCGTGGGAGTAAACGCGGCAGAAAATAACTTCATGGGCAGGTTCGCAACTCGTCCCTGGCGCAATCATCAGCGCCGGAAAGAGCGGGCGAAGTCCACCAGAGCCTTACTATTATGACAAACGCGGGGGGTAGAAGAAAGGGGAATGTCGCTGAATGGTCAACGGCAACTATTTTGGTAGTGGGTCAATTTGAAAAAGGAAGCGAGCCAGGCGCGCGTTAGGGCGTCGCAAAGTACGCAACGCTCCGCGCGGCTCGCCCAGATCCTTCGCTGCGCAAAGGACGCTTGCTCAGGATGACAATTCAAACTGACCACTAACAACTATTTGGGATTTTGGAATTAGCATTTGGGATTTCAGAAGCGCCATGCACTCATGATTTCCCGGAGCTCCGGGCTTTAACGGAACCTTAATATCTTGAGTTCTTCGAAGGGGCTCATGCTTTCGAAGGGGCTCACCGAAGGGTCTCAGATTTCCTCGAAGGGGCTCATCCGGTGGTCACGGTAAGTCCAATGGAATCCTGAAGAGTACCAAGGGGACCAAGGGGCTCATGCATTCAAAGAATCGATCAAGGCGCATTCACCGTACGGAGC
>JBEKOS010000555.1:0-3136 GCA_049521535.1 Terriglobales bacterium
CAAGATTGATGCTAGGATTGTAGACGCCAATCACGCCATTGGAGATATGAACTACGCGCGCGCTAACGGCAACCGAGCGGCGATCTTAGCAAAAGAACAGCACTCCCGCCGCCACGCCGGAACCGAAATTCACCACCGAGGTGTCGCCGGCGGGAACGTCCTTCGTGGTCAGGATGGCGGCGCCCTCCAGGGCGAAATATGGGACCACCTTCCTGCCGCTGGTGAAGTTCCACTTCAGCACTAATGGGCTGACGGCCGCTCCATAGACCGTTTCCCGGCCCCGCGTGCCATCGGACAGAGTTACCGGCTGAAAAAAAAGGTATACCGGCGAAACCTCCACCGCGTATTCAAAATTACCGCGCAGGAAGCCCGGACCGTGGGCATCCGTCAGCACCAGGCCGGCGCGTACTCCGGCATTGGCATACTGATAGGAGGATCGGTCGCCAATGCCGGAACCGCCACCCGCATAAATCTCAATCTCTTTGGCGCCGTAGTGAATCGTCGCTTCCTGGGCAACGCACGGCAAGAGAAACGCGAACACCGCCACCGCGAGATAGCACAATCTTAATTCTGAGATCTTCAATCTGAAATGGGTGCCTAGCCGGTGGCTTCCGCCAGTTCTTTCTCGTCGATGTCGAAGTTGGAGTAGACGTGCTGCACATCGTCGTTATCGTCCAGCGCATCCATCAGGCGGATCATGGTGCTGGCCGCTTGGCCTTCGAGTTTGATGTAGTTCTGCGGCATCATGGCAACTTCCGCAGCGGTGGTCGCGATGCCGGCGTTCTTCAGGGCCTCTTGCACGGATTCGTAGGCGCCGGGCTCAGTAATAACCTCCCAGTTTTCGCCATCGTCGCGGAGATCGTCGCCCCCGGCCTCAAGGACAACGCTCATCAAATCGTCCTCTTTGGCCGTCTCTTTGGGCACCACGAGTGAACCCTTCTTATGGAACATCCAGGAAACGGAACCAGCCTCGGCCATATTGCCGCCATTCTTGCCGAGCGCGTGGCGGATCTCACTGACTGTCCGATTGCGGTTGTCGCTGGAGATTTCAATCAACAGGGCCACGCCGCCGGGGCCATATCCCTCCAGCACGAATTCTTCATAGGTGACTCCCGGGAGTTCACCCGTGCCCCGCTGAATGGCGCGCTTGATGTTATCAGCCGGCATGTTCTCCGCTTTCGCGGCTGCTACCGCCGTACGTAAGCGAGGGTTTTTCTCCGGATCGCCGCCGCTCTTGGCGGCAATACTGATTTCTTTGATCAAACGGGTAAAAATCTTGCCGCGCTTGGCGTCCAGCGCGCCCTTCTTGTGCTTAATAGTGGCCCATTTGGAATGGCCAGACATAGACGACCTCTTGGTTTGCGAGAATTCGCAACGACGGCTGGGAGAAGTGACCCTACCGGCATGATTACAAAGCAGTATTGTAACATGCAGGGATTGATGCGTAAGCAGATCTACATAGCGCATACCGGTGGCACCATTGGCATGAAGCAAGGCGCCTTAGGCTGGGAGCCTGCGCCCGGCTACTTACGGCAGCAGATGCAAGCCGAGACAGTGTTTCAGCATCCTGATATGCCGGAGTACGTGATCGAGGAATTTCATCCGCTGCTCGATTCTTCCAATATCACTCCGCAGGATTGGGCCAGGATTGCGCAGTCGATTGGTACGAACTACGAACAGTTTGACGGCTTCCTGGTGCTCCACGGCACCGACACGATGAGCTATACCGCGTCGGCGCTGGCTTTCATGTTTGAGAATTTGGGGAAGCCCGTCATCCTCACCGGTTCACAGGTGCCGTTATGCCAACCCCGCACCGACGCCTACGAGAACCTGGTGACTTCCCTCCTGATCGCAGCAAACTTCGACATTCCTGAAGTGGCGCTCTTCCTGAACAATACCCTGTTGCGAGGGTGCCGCTCGGTGAAGACCAATGCAACGGCGTTTGAAGCGTTCGCATCGCCAAATTTTCCTCCGCTCGCGATCGCCGGAGTGGATATCCAGGTAAATCGGGATCTGGTTCGCAGAACCGTCGATCCTTCAGGGCCTTTGTGGGTTCAGGAGCGAATGGACCCCAACGTTGGAGTGCTTTGGCTGTTTCCCGGAATCACCAGTCAATTTGTGAGTAACTGCCTGCGCGCTCCGATAAAGGGTTTGGTCTTGAAAGCCTTCGGAGTCGGCAACGGACCCTCCGAAGACCGGGCATTCATGGCAGCGATTCGAGAAGCCACGAATCGCGGCGTGGTGGTGGTCGCTTGTACGCAGAGCGAGTCGGGAAAAGTCGACTTGTCCAGCTACGCTACCGGCTCCGCCCTAGCCGCCGCAGGTGTTATCGGCGGCGGGGACATGACGACCGAAGCGGCATTGGCCAAGCTTTCCTACTTGTTGGGCAAAGGCTTAGCTCCCTCGGAGGTGCGTGCCCTTGTGGCTCAGGATCTGCGCGGAGAACTCAGCGTCGACCAAAGTTCCCAGGCAACCTGAATCGCTGAAAGAGTGGCCCAACAAAAACGAGCCCGGAAGCAGGACTTTCGTTCCCTGCTTCCGGGCTCTAGCCGTCACCATCGATTGGAGAACTTTTAGTGACCGAGCGCCGCCATGCTGGCGGAGCCGTTAAACGTACTGCCATTGCGCGACAGGTTCATGATGACCGGCGCGACCTCAAATGGCATTTTCTCGCGCGCGGAAAGAAGCTGCACGGGCTTCGCCCTGAGCAGTTCCACACTGCCATCCCAGGGATTAACCTTGATGCGGGCGCCCAGCGGCAGAGCGGCAATCTGGTCGACTTTGCTCGCTTGCAAGGGTGGAGCGGCCTGCATGAACTCGGTCATTCGAGCAACCTCGCCGTTTTGAACCAGGCTGTTGCCCAGGCGCGCTGAAGTCAGATTTGGCATGCCTTCCGCGCGGGCCCCGAGCTGGCGAAGGAAGAGGCCGGAATTGGCGAACTTGTCTTTGTAGATGGACTTTTTGTACAGTTCCACCGCTTTCTTGTCGGCCTGTTGTTCCTCTTCCGAAGTACGCTCAAACGCAAACCGGTGATAGGTCGCCTCATCCCTGAACTGCAGGCGATCGCCGAAAGAGTATTTGGTGTCGATTTGCTCGCCGCGTGCAATGAATCCCAGTTCATGGGTCAGCAACATAG
>JBEKOS010000556.1:0-3124 GCA_049521535.1 Terriglobales bacterium
GAAATTGAAGTTCAGGACCGTATCGGACAGATGGCGCCGCCCGCTGCCCTCCAGTTTCTCGTTGCCGTCCATGTAGATCTCCGAACACCCCCACTGCTTCCCGCTCCAACCCGCGGTGAGCGCCTCGGTCTGATGTCCGTGCGACCCTGTGACAGTGTTGCACCCGCTAAGAAGTTGCGCGCCGGCCGTAAAGCCTCCTCCGATCGGCGTACTCGCGCGCAGTCCAACATGGTAGAGCGGCTCGGCATACTGAAAAGCCGCGACTTGCCGGCGCCCTTCGTTCAATTCTCGTATTACTCTTTTTGACCTGTTTGTATCGTTTTTCCTAGCTGCCGAGAATAGTCTCAAGAGCGGCGCCGTTGACGGTCAAGTAGCCAGCCTGGGGTAACGGAGTGGACGGAGGGGCCGAAGCGGCGGTAAACGCCGGATATGCTTGCGCGGCGAACGAGCCGAAAGCGTCGGTGGACGCAACGCCTGACCGTACACTATGACGGCCGAATATAGTCACCTGCTTCAATCGCGTGTCGTCGGCGGATTGAGCCGCGAGAAAGCCAACGCCAGAGAGGGTCAGAGCGGCGAGGCGGACCAAGCCGCGAGCGAGGGTCAACAACCTGAAATTATTCTTCACGAAGTTCTCCTATGTGCGAAAGCGCGAGCGCTTAATTGGTGTGCCGCGCCGGTGCCTGGTCTTCCCCGGGGCGCAAGGCGAGTTTGGCTCCCTTCAACCAGTTGCCGAAACCTCCGTTGAACTGATCGAGTCGCTGTAGTAATTGGAAAACACCAGGTCTTGCCATCGCTAACGCCAGCGCCGTGCGCCGGGAATCACCATGCTCGCCCGCGCCACCCCGGGTGTCACATCGATGCCTTGACGCCAATCAGGAAGGCGCGGTCCTGCTCAAACACATGCAGGGCCTTAACTATGCTGTTGGCCTGGTCCTGTATGCGATACGTCACTTGGAAGGAGAATCGCTTATCGATGGGAACCTCCCCGCTCAAATTGATCGCCCAGTTATCGCCGAGATAGGAGTCGAAATACTTCATATAAGTGGCAACTTCGTTGAAAATGAAGCGAGAGGAAGCCTTCCAGCGCCAGGTTTGGATACCCAGCGCGGCGCCCGAACTCGGGTTGCAATCAATGTCGACAGGGAATGGCAGTTGCATGATTCGGGCGCGGTCGAAGGTGAAGTCCACATGTCCGACACCGCCCGTAAAGGTGAGCTGCTGCTTCTCATTCTCGAACAGGGTCGCGGCCTCGCCAACGTACACTTTCAGCCGCTTGTCCATGTACCACAAGGTGTTCTGGTAATCTTCGATGCCCCCGACGAGCATGAAGGTCTTCGAGGTGTCGCAATCCACCTGCTCGCGTAGCGTTCGCTGGGTATAATCTACCCCTCCCTGACCGAATCCGTACACCATATCCTGCCGGCTCCACTGGATAAACGAATGGATGGTGCAGCGATCCTTCCGGACGTCTAACCTGTCGGTGGTGTCGAACGTGCTCCCACTGGCGTTTCCCGACGCGTTCATATACGACAGCGTGCCTTCGGCGTGAAACAGCCACTGGGGCAGCAGCGGACTGTACTCCCGCGAGCTCTTCTCCCACCATTTGCCAATTTCCTGCTTTTTGGCCGCTGCCGGCGCGCCAGCCGCTGGCGCTGGCTGGGATCCTGTTGCCGGCGCCTGCTGCGTATTTGCCGTTTGCGGGGGTGGCTGGCCGGCAGCCGGGGGCTGCGGCTCGCCGGAAGGATTCCGACTATCGGATTCCACGGCGTGAAGCGACATCGCCAGACACAGTACAAGCGCCGACGCCGCGGCCGTTGTTCTTATCATGGGTTCACCTGTCTCTTAGACTCCGGGGCCGGTCGGCAGAAGGTGCGCCGGAAGTTGGTTCGCCGCAATGCGGCATCCGCTTGTTCTTTTCGTAAGTGCCTTCTCCGTGTATCCAGTCATTGTCTTATCATCGGAGGCGAGGAGGCTGCCGGTGAGATCGCGATGGATGAGTGGTCCGAGATGGAGTTGGGCGCGGACCCTGCTCTGGACGGCTGCCGACACGCCGCGTAGACCCAAGAGATTTTCAATATAGATTGTCAATATTGTACATATCGTCAAAACCTTTGTGCTTCTTTAGAGTTGTTTTGCGATTTAATCTCCGCCGATCCTCTTGTTTTGCAATCATTGATGAAATCACTCAGAAACAGAATTGAAACCGCAGTTCTTCGTACTGCATACAAGCAATCGGATGCAAGCCAACCTTAAGGAGCTACGCCCGCGTTAGTCCTGACGGAGCCACTTGAAAGACATGCTGCTCGCAGCCCCTAACTGGTTCGCCATCGAAGTGGAGCGCTTCAAGCCTGCCAGCCACTGCGGCCCTCCATCGTCGATCCGTATCTGCCGTTTGTGCGCGAGGTGCTGGAGCAGCATCCACGCTTACGCGCCACGCGCATTCACCGGATGATTCGCGATTCGTGGCTACAGCGGCAGTGTCGAACAGTTGCGTCGCGTGGTGGCGCGTTTGGCGGCTCACTATCACTTCGTGCCACGTCCTTGCCAGGTGCGCGCAGGCAAAGGGGGATGAGCCATTCGATATCGACGACCAGCGTTTTCGCGCAGCTTTCAACACGGAGCCACTGAGCCCGAGCGCGCCGCGGCCGATACCGTCACGTGGGCGAAATCGCATTACGGATTCCCGCGCGCGTAAAGAAGCCGCCTAAACCCATTCACGGCGAAGCGGCGGAGCACCCCCGCGCTTTTCAAAGGAGTGCCGCAGGGTCTTGCGGAGCCCATGGGAACGGCCTGTCGCCCTGACCGCCGGGCATTGCTATATTGCCTGACTAGCCGCTCTTGTATATAGCGGTGATGGAGCGTAGGGACAGGGACCATGGCCAGACCGAGAAGCGAGGATAAGCGGAACGCGCCCATGGCGGCGGCGACGCGCGTGATCGTCATTCACGGGCTGAGAGCGCCGACGGCACTGATAGCTCAAGAGGCTGGCGTATTTAACGGCTCTTTGTTCACCTACTTCGAGACTAAAACTGACCTGTTTAAATCAGCTCTATCTCGAACTGAAAGCCGGCATGGCGTCTGCTGCCTTGGAGGGGCTTCCACCGGGCCCCGTTGCTACACG
>JBEKOS010000557.1:0-3110 GCA_049521535.1 Terriglobales bacterium
ACGGTTTGTCCCTGGGCCACCGCTTGCTCCCACAAGGCGTTATAGAAGGAGTTGGTTCCAAAGCCGACCAGCGGCAATGCGGCCTCGCAGATGCCATAGCTCACGCTGAATGAAGATATCGTGCTGCTGAGGCTGTTGATCGCATACATGGCGGCAAGATCAACGCCGGCGGTGGTTTTGGTCGTGGCGCAGGCGATAAAGTCGACCGTCGCCGCGGGCGCCACCGCGCCCGCCCATTCCACGTCGAGATCGGCCTCGCCTTCCTCGCCGGTTCCGCTGGGGCCCAGCACGCCGGGATCGGAACAATAACCCGAGATTCCGAACATATAGTTGACCGGTGAGGGCGTGGGCAGGCCGAACTGAGTGCGAAATGCCGTAATGTCGTCGGCGCCGTTGCAATTATTCGGCGAGGTGCCGGTTTGGCCCATGCACACGTCGGTTTCCTCGATCACGGCAATCGTCTCGCCCGAACCGTTGCAAGGCGCTCCATCGCAGGCGGTGCCGGTCAGCAGAGGTGTCTCGTTGTAAATTGTGTAGAAATCCTGTGGTCCCACCCAGGTGTTGCCGCCCGAGTACGTGACATCGCTATGGGCGCCCGGGGTGCGGGCCAGTGGCTTCACGGTTGGGCTGTTCTTGTTCGCCTCCGCCACATGAAATTTGCCCGTGTTGGGATCGCGTCTGCCCACCCCGACCACGTGCATGGTCGGCTTCGGGAAGAAGTCATGCAGTGAGCGGAATCCGCCGATCACCGGGGCCAGCGCCGCCGGAACCTGGGGTGCGCTCAGGTTGGCGATGTGGTGCTGGCCGTTGACCACAATATTGTGGATCTCGGTGTGGAAGGCTTCGCGCACCTGCCCGGCGGTGCCGCTGAAAATCAGAAACATCCTGCCGGCGGGCACGGTGTCAATCGTGAAGCCCTTGCTCTGCAGCCATCCGGCGACCTTCGCGATATCCTCATTGGCAACGCCGTAGCAGGCGCCCACGCGTTCCGGAGCCAGCCATTGACGAAAGAGCGGGTCGCGGTGGTTGTGCATCTGGTCGATGCGCGTTTGCAGCGCGATCTCCTGCTGCGGAGTGCGCTCCAGCAGCATAATAATGTGTTCCAGCGGCAGGCTGTCGGGCACCGGGCCGCGGTCGAATTCCGCCCGCGCCAGCGGGTGCACGTTGCCCGGCAGCGTGGTGAGCCTGGACTCATCGGGCGCACTGGTAATTCGGGCGACGGTCAGCGGGGTGCAGTCGGTGTTGGCCGTGGTGGCGGCAAAGGCCGTCCCGCAAGGCAGGATCGCGGCCGCAACCAGCACGAAGCTGGCAATAGAAATAGAGGTGAATCTGGAGTTGAGTTGCATGGCATCATCCTTTTCGCAGCGGAATCGGTTTATCTTCGTTGCCGGCAATTGCGCCGGATCACAAAATCAGGCCACACAATTTGATTGAAGCTTCTTGTCGTCAAAGCCCGGATGGGCTGTTCCCACAAGACGGCAAGACAAATTAGGAGAATTCTTACCTATCAGCAAAGCCTCTGTCAAGAGAACAGGCACGTAAATCCAGCGAACTGACAGAATACTGGTCCTTGTAGGTGGCTCGGTCCACACTTCTGAAAAAGCGGTCACGAAAGAATCCTTTCACCACCGCTCAGGTTACCTGCTGGCTATTTCTAGCTGCTAGCTACTTCTTCCCCGCCAGGCTCGTCGGCTGCACCTGTTGGTGCTCGCGCTGTGGATTGCGGGGGACTGGTGCGGCGCCGTTTTGACGCCTTTTCTGCAGCAGCGCCTCACGGGCGTTCACGCGCTCGGTGACGTCCTGCATGCGGAGCGGTTCCATTCCTTTGCGCTTGGCAACGATCCGGTAATCGAACACGATGTTTGCGTGCCCGCCGTGCAGCTCACGCACCTCGAAACTGGTGGCGTTCTTGTTGGTCACGTACAGGCCGTTGCAGTCCCCGTTGGGGACGGGAAAGACCTGGTATTCCACTCCGGTATTGGCCAAATCGGCAAAGTTCGCGTCCAGTTGGACGGTAGCGGATCCGTTCCGGAGTACGCCCGAGCCGGCATCCTCGTACCAGTTTTCCGTGCCCTGCACCGCATACATCTCCAGGCTGTGCTGACCGGAGTTTCTTACCACGCCGGTCAATGCGCCAGTACAAGTGAGGTTTCCGTTGGTGTAGGTGGAGCAGGAACCGCCAAGCCCAAAGGCATCAATGACTGCCGTAATCCCGGTTGCGACCGGGACGTCATTTTCGGCCCAGAGCGTCTCGAGCGGAGAGGTGCTATAGAAAGCTCCGGCAGGCGCTGAGTCCGAGGTTGCGAGAAATGCCCCCGAAACGAATTCCTGATTCGTGTCGGCCCAGATAGCCGCGTTTCCGGCAAAGCAGCAATTCGAACGCTCGGCGCTGCCCTCGAGATATATGCCGTAAACTCCATATCCCGAGGAACTGTAGCCGTAAACCCCCATTCCATTGGTGCTGTAGCCCTCGACTCCAGAGGCGCTACTGCCGCTATCCGCCTCGCCGTAGACTCCGATACCGCTGGGTGCATCCGAGGTGGCGTATACGGCCTGGGAACCGACGCTGATGGTGTTGGTATTGGTAAGCTGCATAGCAGCTCCGGGGGTGTCGACGGTGATGTTTTGGCTGCCCAGGAAGGCGTTGTTGGCATTAAGTTGCGGATAACCGCTCGCCGCTACGCCTCCGAGTTCAGCCGCATTGACGTTGGTCAAGCCTGTGCCGTTGCCCGTGAACGACGTTGCCGTGATGCCGCCCGTACCGGTGAAAGTGTTGCTCGTGGCCGCCAGCGTGGGCACTTTCGTCGTGTCCAGGTTCACCGTGACCGCTCCACTGCTGCCGCCGCCGGTCAGGTCCGTGCCGGCGGTCACCTTCGTGATCGTGCCGCTGCCCGGGATCGTGGCTGTGGTCTGCACCGACCCGTCGGGATAGGTTATTCCATGCCCGCTGGTATCGATCTTGAGGTTGCCGTTAATTTCCAGCGCCTGCGTCGGCGCCGTCACCCCAATCCCCAGGTCGCCGCTGACATAGTTCTTCGCCGCCAGCGTGTACAACCCCCAGCTATTGGTCGCCGTGGTCGGGTTGTTGATGTATACCCCATAGAAGTTCG
>JBEKOS010000558.1:0-3106 GCA_049521535.1 Terriglobales bacterium
CTGGTTGCGGCAAGGACCAGAAATATTCATCGTGGATTTTCTGGTAAGCACATGAATCGGCGTTTGTCGCCAATAGCCGGCGATTTCTTGTTGCGCAAGAGTATCCATTGGATTTCGTGCGGGTGTTGCGGCGGCCCACGCGCCTATTCAGTTTCTGCGGCTTTTGCTCGGTGTGTCTTAAGCGACAGACCGTTCAATTAACGCTTCGTATATTGATACGCAACGTTTAATTGAAACGATATTACTATAGACATGCAATTCATGTCAACAAGTTTATTATGCTTGTTTGCAGCAACATACAGCCAATGAGAAGCCGGTTCGATTGTCGGCTCACGCACGAGGGTACTTTCAGCGGCGTGGATTCACTGCTGCCGAGGTAGAGGAAGCCATCCGGACCTGCCCGTGGATGCCGGCCGAACTGGGCCGCCAAGAGTGCCAGAAGGATTTTTTGTTCGGGCGAGAATGGAATGGCAAGCTGTACTCAACCAAGCGGGTGCGGCCGGTGTTCCTCGAAGAAACCAACGAGATTGTCGTGGTAACGATTTACACTTATTACTTCTGAACGGAGCAGTTATGAAAATCAGCTATGACCCGGAAGTGGACGCCCTCAGCATCATCTTTCGTGAAACCACGGTGACCACAAGGCATCTGGCTGAAGGCATCTCCGGCGACTATGACCAGGAAGGCCGGTTGGCCGGCATCGAACTGCTGGATGCAGTAAAACGCTTTGGCGATGCGGATACGCTTCGCCAAGTTGTGCTGGAGGGAGTCGGCCCGTCAGCTTTGCCGGTGCCATGAAGGCCGACTGCATATATCCTTCACGCCGCAAGACCATTTTGTTCAGCTCCCAAGCGGCACGGGTGCGACGCTCGGACGACGGACCTCGAGCATTGGCATGACACTGCTCACGGAAGCGGATACCTGTCGCAAGTTCGTGTTGCCTCGGCTCTATTCCGCCGGGTGGACCGACGACCAGATCAGTGAACAAAAGAGTTTTACCGATGGCCGCATTGTGGTAGTGGGCAAAACCGCCAAGCGCCGTCCGCAGAAACGCGCCGACTACCTGCTGCGTTATCGGCGCGACTATGCCATTGCCGTGGTGCCGATCGAAGCCAAGGCATCACGCGACGTTATGCGAATTGGAAAGTGGATGTGCGGCAATGAAGTCGTGGAGTTCTTTAAGAATTTTCAGATTGCGACCTCCCTGCGGTGCGAAGGAGTGGAGCGGTTTTGGTAAAGCAACAACAAGAGCGCGCTTGTTGCGTTGCTTGTGCTGCAATGCTGACCGGCCGATCCTACGACGATGTCTGGAAAAATCACTGAAGGGCCTTGGTTCTGCGGCTGCGATTTGTTGACCGGACGGTGTACCAACACGTAGATAAAGTTGCAAGCTACAACGACGCTCCCCAATTCGACCTCTTCAGTCCGATGACTAGCAATATCGTAACAACAATTGCCGCAGTCCACCATTTCATTTCGAGAAAGCCTAGCATAAGCACAACCCAAAAGCCGACAGTGCCCAAAACTCCTGCCGTCCTTAATCGTGCGCGTTTCTCGCTCTCGCACCGCTGGCACTGATTGGTGGGTTGGCTGTACGGTAATGTAATGCCGCACTTTTCGCAAAACATCTCAGCCCCTCCCTCCCGCAAACGTAGTGGCTCCCGATAAATACGCCGCGCCCTCACGCCACTGGCATTAGTCAGCGAAATTCTACGCTGTCTGGATAGCACGAATCCACTTCCGCGGGCGCGGTAATTGGCCTTCCGTCTTCACCCACTACCGATATGGGGCCCGAGTCCCACGACAACTTCCACGACGCTCCTAACCCCCACGTATTGACTCGTTGTAATCTCCCGTTGCCATTGTCAGGCACATCGCAATCCCGGCTGTTTGATGTGATCAGCACCCGGCCTCTGGAACTGTCGGCTGTGAGGACTTCTCCAGAGCCAACTGTCCTCAACTTCATGTGCGTCAGCTCAGTCACCTCGCCAAGCGGTATATCACCAGGTACTTGGAATGCCTGCGGCTCCGCTTTCTGCGGGAAATAAGTCCACCTAATCTTACCGGCAATAAGCAAACATCCAAGCACCGCTAGAAACCACAAGAGGTGCCGTCGCCCAAGCTCTCCGGGTCGGGGTTTCGGGCCGGGCTCATCGTTGCCACGAGGCATTTCGATTCCGCTGCTACTTTACCCCCTCTACTCCCAAATGTACCTAAATTAACGACCGAACCCGCCTAAATTAGCTTGGGCTTAAGCAGCCAGTCGACGTCGCTGTCGATGTGCTGCACGTAGTCGCGGTAGAGGAGCTCGACTGATTTCACATCCGTCAAGCTGTTGAATCGCAGCCGGGAAAATTCACCCGCGACCTCTTCGAGGATTCGCTTGCACGCCTGGAGAGCCTTGGCCGTCGTCACAGTGAACTCGAACACAATGACCGTGTCATGCCCCCGCATCCTGATGAAACCGGCCCCCATTACAGCGAGGAGAATCTTCTTCCGATTCTCCCCGATGTAGTCATTCCGAATTGGCGCAATCGTCTCCCATACAGACTTGGGAAGACCTGCTTGGAGAGCATTGGGTTCCCGCTTAATCCAGTCAGCATGTTCGTCCACGAACCAGCGGTTACCGTCTCTCACTCGTATCCATGCGCCTTCGTTCACGGCCTTGCACCTCTCGCCGCGATTTGGAATCGCCTCTTTGTTCGTCGGGTTCAGCATAGCGGAAGTGCCCAGCCTCTTTTTTCCCAGGTTCTCTCCTGCACAATGGCAGTTCCGCGTTGAATCCATTAGCCATCAAACTTCAATTTTCCGCTCCAAGATACCGATCAGGATGCTGCGACTTCTATCCACTCCCCATTGTTCCAGCAGCACGTCAGCGTTGCGAGCTGCGGACGTGAATCCCACGACGCCGGGGGTGCTGATCGAATCGTCTATATCTTCCAGAGTTGGCCAACTCACCTTAGACACTTCCACTGCGCTTCCCGTCTGGCCGCCGGAACCCCGAGTCCGTCCGTTGGGCCAATTCGATAGTAGGTCCACTGAGAGTCGTTATGCAGATCCCCGTGTTTATCAAGGTAGATAAGCCATAAGCTCATAAGTTTCCTCC
>JBEKOS010000559.1:0-3092 GCA_049521535.1 Terriglobales bacterium
TTGGAAGCGTCGAGCAGATTCAGTTGCCGCGCCAGTTCCCCGGTTATCAGCTGTTGCAGGTCGCAGACAAAATACCCGTCTATGTCGTTGGGGTGGTCTTTATCCTCGGCAAACGAGCCGTCCGCGTAAACTTCTCGTATGCCGACGGACCAAAGCTGCCGCGTCAGCACTTCGAAATTTGCGACCAACTGGGCTCTCCACGGGGCATCCCAATTGTTCTGTCGATTCGGGTCGCCGGCAACCAAAACAGACTGCCGTAGCTCTTCAAACGAAATCTCGTAATCCCCCGGCGGCAGAAGGCCATCTGTATCGAAATTCGGAATCATTCCAGCGCCTGCAAATACACCACATTGACACTTTAGCCCAGCTTGACATACACGTCAAGTTGATTTACGCTGGGAGTGAATCGTTGTCCACAGATGGTGGTCCGGCGCTTTTCTTGTCAATGTATAGAGGTCTGTCTCCGGCAAGGAAAATGGCGGCCCGCTGGGATGGTTGAAAAAGGAGTGAACAGAAGTGGCTACTCGCAGCTGGAATAAAGACCGGGCCGGTAAGCGGATTGATTCCAAAATATCGGAGCTCCCGCTCAAAGAAATCGAGATCAAGGAGTATGTCCGGGATACTAATTTGGCGAATCTTCCGAGGAACGTCGCCTATCGGGTTGACGGCGTTCATCTCTACGCAGACATCTTGAACCTGTCCGACATGCTGCATGTTACGGATGTCGAAGGAGAGACCTGCCACCGCCGCACGCTTCGTTTCCTCAACCTTCACTACCGTGCGGTCTATCGCATCCTTCAGCGCGTCGATGCGATCTTTGTCGATTTCCACAATCAGCGCCTGCATTCAGTGGTATCGAAGCCCTACGATTCCGAATCTGATCGGGTGCACAAAGCAGTGGCCATGGGGCAGCTGATTATCAATGTGCTGGCGCAGACCGGCGAGGACGCGGACCACCCGGCGGCCAAGGTCCGTATCGGCATCGATACCGGAAAAGCGCTCGCCGTCAATAACGGCCGACGCGGGCATCGCGAACCTTTATTCTTGGGCGAGCCGGCAAACCACGCCGCCAAGCGGTCCGGCGGCGGCACTGTGGCCGGCATCTACCTGACGAACAAAGCGCGAGCCGCCATTGGACTCAAGAAGGCCGACAACGAAGACATGACCGCCCTCACTGTAGGTGAGATTATCACCTCCAACAGCAAGGCCAAGCTCGACGTGACCGCAGATGAAATCGTCAAAGAGTGGAAGGACGACCTGAAGAAGAATCCGATTGGCGCATTCGAATTTACCAGCCACACTCCGCCGTACAGCACGCTCGATATCGAAGAGCTGTCGGTGAAGAACTCGCGGCGGCAGGACGCCGCTACTGTCTATGCGGACCTGGACGGCTTCACGACGTATGTGTCCAAGAACATCGCTTCGGACGATAGCGCGAAACACGTCGTCCGTTCGTTGCATGTGTTGAGGAGTGAGTTGGATGCCGTGCTTCATACGGATTTTGCCGGCCGTAAGGTTCGTTTCATCGGCGATTGCGTGCACGGACTTACGGTCGAGGGAACGGCCCTGACCACCGATGAGAAGGAGACGATCAGTAACCTGACGCTGTGCGCAGGAGGCATGCGCAGCAGCTTTGATCTTGCACTTACCAAGCTCAAGGAGAAGGGTACAGATGCAACCAGCTTGGGGTTGGCCATCGGTTTCGAGTTCGGGCCGATGAGTGTGACCCGCCTTGGGATGAAGGGTGAACTGGTGCGCTGCTCAGCGAGCCGCGGCGTGCTTACCGCCGAAAGCGAGCAGAGCCGTTGTGTGGGAACCGAGACCGCATTGGGTTCCATCGCTTATGGCAAGGCGTCCGACGCAGTCCGATCCGTGTTCGGCACCGGAAGGAAGCGTGCCGGGCTAACATACGACGTGGCAGTAAAGGAACTCTCCGAAAAGAACGACAGCAGCGCGAAGGCCGCCAAGGCGCTGGAATCTTCCGGCCTGCTCAAACCCGCGACGGCCGCAGCTGCGCCGTTCGCTTTTCCTAGCCGCGCCACAGGCCCCGCAAAGCCCGCCGGATTCGCATGATCTGGTACGCCGAAGACATCAAACGCTTCAAGCGGGAGCGCGAGGCCTTGGAACTGCTGGCGTCCACCGAAAACTGGTTGACTCCGCTGAAGTGGCACATCGATGACTCGTTCCGGGTGGTATGGGATGCCGACATTTCGACTCCAGCGGGGAATCGGCCAGTCTCATTACGCTATCCCAATCACTTCCCCTACTCCCCTCCCCTCGTTCTGCCGCGCGGCGACACCACGCGCTGGTCGCGGCATCAGTACGGTCCGGGAGGTGAGTTGTGTCTGGAATACGGGCCAGACAACTGGCATCAAGACATTACTGGCGCCGATATGATCGCCAGTACTCACAGGCTGCTGGAGGGCGAACAACCGGAGCCCGGCATCGCCGCGGATGTGGCATCGCGACATGAGACCACAATCGGTCAGGATCTGCGGGGAGTTTTCAGCCGCTTCTTAATCACGCGCGCGTTGAATGAGGAACTGCGAAATCTTCCCGACGCTCTCATGGCGACTGCGAGCACAGCCGGTATTTTCCATCGGGGCGATTGTGTCGTGCATGTGATCGCATCAATCACAATGCCCGACGGGCGCATATGGGAGGACGAAGTGCCTGAAATCCGGAAGTTGGGATACGCGGACACCCTCGCACTCTTTCGATGGCCTAGCAATCGGCCCTTCCCGTCAACACGCAGCCTCACTGAGTTTCGCGCGACCCTCGCCGAGGAAGGCCTCATATTGCCGGATGTAACATACGTCATCGTGGCCCTCGGAGACAGCCTCCGTGTGTTCTTTCTTAACGCCGACGGGGACAACCTTTCCGAAGCCTCCATCATTCGTCCGCCACCATTCATGCCTCGCCTCGACAAGGATCACGCCGTACTAGCGGAACGAAAGGTAGCCATCGTCGGGTGCGGCTCCCTCGGAAGCAAGATCGCGGCCACCCTGGCGCGCTCGGGAGTTGGACGCTTCCTCCTGGTCGACGATGACTTGTTCATTCCTGATAACCTGGTGCGTCACGACCTCGACTGG
>JBEKOS010000560.1:0-4703 GCA_049521535.1 Terriglobales bacterium
GGTCGATGCCTTGGCGGGTCCCGCCGCTCTTCCATGGCTGGCCATCGGGAAATATGACCTTGCGAATGTCGATCCCCAGGTATGGTTCGAGAATCTGTGCGCAGCGATCAACTTCCTGCCGGAATACCTGCCACTCTTCGTATAGGCCGTGGCCCATGCCGACGTAGTGATCTCCGATGCCAGGAAAAAGGAATACCACCGGCCGCCTCGCTGCCTCCGGATCATCGATCACGCTGGAGACAAGACGTTTGGAATGAGTGCCGTTGCCATTTTCTTCGGTCAGCGCGCTGATCGTATCCTCCCGGCCGGCAGCAACGAGGAAACGTCGGTGCGGATACCGCCGCTGTCCGATAGACAAACTGTAGGCCACGTGGTTCATGTCAACGGAATCGTTGCGTTCCAGGAATCCGCGCAGGTGGCGGGCAGCATGGTCGAGAGCCTCGGGCGACATGGCCGAAAGAATCAACAGGTGAGCAGAGTTTATGCCGGCGCTGTCGATTTTTCGTCCGCCAGAAAAGCGATCGGTCCCTTCGGCCACTGCGATATCAAGCGCGTCGTTCATCTCACGAAAGGCTTATGAAAAAGCAATTTGGCTTCCGGCGAGTGCTCACAACAGTTCGGCATGACTCCGAATACGGTAACCGGCGAGGGGAACGACAGGCGCCGCGTACTGAAGCTTTCATCCGATCCTTGCAGCACCTTCAATTGTGAAATATGGCAACTGGGTCGTCAATGAAAAAATGAACGGTTCCATTTCTTTGGTTTGATCGGTTTGAGGGGCTTCCTGGACACTTTGCGCCTGGGTTGGGGGGGCGCGGCGCTCCATCATCGTCGCATCTTTGGGGACCAACGGTCATCATTACCTGCGTGGGTATGTCTGGCCAGGAATCACCATGCGTCCACTTGCCTGGGTTTTAACCGTTTGCGCTGGTTTGACTGTAGTCCTGGGACTGCCTGGCTGTGGTTCGTCCGGGCCGCCGGCGAGCATGGCCGTGGTGCAGGCAACTGACGTGGGGGCGATCGGAAGCAATCCCAAAATCCTCGGCCGCGATGGCGGCTACAGCGGCTTGTTTGCGGGGATTTCGGTCTGGGCGTTTGGCGACACGTTTCTCGCCAATCCCAACGCCGAAGGGCAGACGCTTATCAGCGATTCGTGGGAGTGGACCACGAATTTGAACGCCTCCGATCGCATATCCGGATTCCAGGAGCGGGAGGATACCGCCGCGGCGCCGGCCATGCTGCTGCAATTGAGTGCTACCGAGCAGGCCTTCAACACCGCCCATCAGGGCAATCCCTGTGCAGAGTCTCCTTGCGGCGCGCGCTGGGCGTTGTGGCCGGGTGCAGTGGTGGCCGACCCCGCCCGCAGCCGCGCGTTGGTCTTTTATCAACTAGTGATGGCCCAACCCGGAGCGTTCAACTTCTATGCCGCCGGTTTCTCGGTGGCGACCTGGAACAACTTTGCCGGCCTGCCGCAACGGCCGGTGATCAGTCCGGGCGCGGCGCATCCCGACCTGATTTTTGGCCAGACCGCTCCCAGCTTTGGCACGGCTGCTTTTGCTGATGGGAATACTCTCTACGCCTACGGCTGCACCAGTTCCGGTATTGGGAGTGTGTCCTGCGTGGTGGGGCGGGTGAGTCTGGCCGACGTTTTGGATCCGAACGCATGGAGTTTCTACGCCGGAAACGGCATCTGGTCGAGCTACCTGGGCGATGCCGTTACCGTGATGCAGGGCGCCCCGATCATGAATGTGTCATGGAACGACTATTTGCAGTGCTATGTCGCCATCTACAACAAAGTGCTTTCGCGGCCGGTGGTGATGCGCACGGCGCCGGCGCCGGAGGGTCCATGGTCGCGGGAGGTTCTGGCTTTTGAGGCTCTCGCGCCGGCGGGCGGGGGCACTGTCCACGACGCGCAGGCGCACCCGGAGTTCAACGGCAACGGCGGGCAGATCATGTATGTAACCTACTCGCACTCCACAGGGGAATTCTTAAGCGAATTGCGGCTGGTGGAGGTGAAGGTAGAGCCGGTTGCCAAACAGTAGACTTATTCACCGCAGAGGACGCGGAGGATGCAGAAGAGAGCCAGAGCTTTTTCGCCACGGATTTGAACGGATAAGACCAAGGTCGCTTGTTTTACAGGTCCCAGCGTCTCTTCGTCGTGCTCCTCTCTGTGTCCTCTGTGCCTCTGTGGTGACTTCCTTTACCTCTTGGGGTTCATCGGCCTCATCTTGCACGCCATTGCTTTGGCGACTGCCATCGTTTCCTGTGAGACGGTTCCGCTGTAGCAGGGGAGCGACGATTGCGAGTCGGTCACGCCGATCGGCAGCACGTAGTGGTACGCTCCGTTGGGGAACTTCGGCGTTGGACTGGTAATACCATTGCACGAATCCAGTTGCTCAACCGTGATGACATTGCCGTTAATGTCACGGCCGCCGTAGACGGGGAACCCGTCGAATGCGAAGCCGATCAGGTGCGAGGGGCCGTCGGAGGTGTCAACCTGCGAGGTTACGCAGCCGGAAAGTCCGTGGTAGTGAAACGTGCGAGTGGGCATTGCGGGCGTGGAGTGCGAGGTGCACTGGTCGATGAAGTAGGCGGTGTAGGGGCTTCCGGTGCTGTCAGTGAAGGTATAGGAAACATTGTCGCCGAGCGCAGGGATGCCGGTGGCCTCATAGGAGTTGAACAGGGCCACCCCCGAAATCAGATAGCCTATGGCGCCCAGATTGGTTGCCGTCGTGCTCGCGGCTTTGGTAGGGCAGATGTTGACGGAGATGGTTGAGCTGTTGAATCCGGCGGTCGAAAATGGAACCAGAGCCAGGTCCATGTGGCTGATCGGAGTTTCTGCCACCACAGTTGGATACTCGGCACTGACGGGCTGCAGGTAATAAGCGGACGGCGTGTAGTTCGGCAGGCCCGTGGTGGTGAATGTCATGGTGCAACTGCCGGGGAAGGTCACCGTTGTGGTTGATCCCCATTTTGCCTGCTGATACGCCGTCGCATACTGGTTGGAGGTGCCCGACGAGGAACTGCTGTTGCCGCTGCAGCCAGAAAATAGCAGCGCGGTACTCAGGCATACAGCCGGCAAGGATGCGCGGTGTGGCTGTAAAGACCTTGTAATGGAAGCGTAAAACCTGTGGCGCGCCTGGATCTTAGAAATGCCGCCGCGGATTTACGAAGACGGGCGCAGATCGGAAAGGCGATTCACAGCAGGGGACACAGAGGAAAGCGAAAGCGGTTCATCCCACGTTAGTCCCGCAAAAAATGCGGGGCCAACGTGGGGTGCCAGGCACTAAAGGAAAGTCGGATCGGACAAGATATAATCACCCCTACGGATGGCGCTAACCTCTGGCATGAAGCTTGGGCCGTACGAGATCCAGTCGCCGCTGGGCGCTGGAGGCATGGGCGAAGTGTATCTGGCGCGCGACGCTCGTCTCGATCGTACCGTCGCCATCAAGGTTCTGCCGTCGCATCTCTCGTCCAACCCCGAATTGAAGCAGCGCATGGAACGGGAGGCCAAGGCGATCTCGGCCTTGCAGCATTCCAATATCTGTACCCTGCATGACGTTGGCTCGCAGGACGGCGTGTACTTCCTGGTGTTGGAGTACCTGCAGGGGCAGACGCTGGCCGACCGGCTGGCGAAAGGCCCGCTGCCGGTTGCGCAAGTGCTCACGGTGGGCATCGAGATTGCGCAGGCCCTGGAGAAGGCGCACGAACGCGGGATTATCCACCGCGATCTTAAGCCTGCCAACATCATGCTGACCAAGTCGGGCGCGAAGCTGATGGACTTCGGCTTGGCGAAGCCCGAGTTGGCGATTACGCCGGTTGCGACCGGGCCACTTACGCCCTCCATGCCCACGCTGAATGTGGCCTCGCTCACCTCGGCTGCGTCGCCCATCACGCAGAAGGGTTCCATTGTGGGAACGTTTCAGTATCTGGCGCCCGAGGTGCTGCAGGGAACGGAAGCGGACGCGCGTAGCGACATTTTCAGCTTTGGCTGCGTGCTTTATGAAATGGTGACCGGACGGCGGGCGTTCGATGCGAAGTCGCAACTCGGCGTGCTTACCGCGATCCTGGAAAAGGAACCGGAATCCCTCGGCGCTGTGCAACCTCCAGTGCCACCCCTTTTGGAACAGGTGATTCGTGGATGCCTGGCGAAGGATCCGGCGGAGCGCCTCCAGTCGGCGCACGATGTGGCGATGGATCTCCGCTGGGTTACCGTGACCATGCCGGCAGCGGACGCCGCAGCAGCCGAAGTTGAGCAAAGCCATGGATTCAAGAAGACCGCAACGCTGGTGATTGCAGCAGTTGTTCTCGCGGTCGCAGCTCTCGCCGGTCTGATTGGATACTGGTCGGCCAGCCGCAATGGAAACGGAATAACGATTCGCGCTGAGATTCCGCCACCGGATAAACTTTCCTTGGACGCGACGGGGGATTCCGGAGGCATGCCGGTGCTTTCGCCGCAAGGCGACAAGCTGGCTTTTGTTGCGCATTCTGCGGGCGACAAGCTGCTTTTTGTCCGCTCGCTGGCGAGTGACACGGCGCAATCGCTGGAGGGCACGCAGGGAGCGATGCATCCGTTCTGGTCGCCGGACGGGCGGTATCTGGGCTTTTTTGCCAGCGGGAAGCTGAACAAAATCGCCGCCTCCGGTGGCGCCGTTTCGGTGCTGGCTGAAGCTCCCAATGCGCGTGGAGGCACGTGGGGCGCG
>JBEKOS010000561.1:0-3083 GCA_049521535.1 Terriglobales bacterium
GCGGTTGGGAGATTCCTTTACCAAAAAAGCGAAACAAGCTACGGAGAGCAGCGCCGGTACCAGCGTCCACAGAAAAACCCGCGAGTAGTTATGAGAGGTGCGCGCCAGCAGCCAGAGCGCCGTTGCCGGCGCGGCAATCGCGCCGAGAGTATCGAGCATGCGTTCAAAGCCGAAGGCGCGGCCATAGGCGGCGCGGGGCACGGCGTCAGCCAGCAGTGCCTTGCGGCCGGAAGATCGGGCGCCTCGTCCTAACCAGGCGGCGGTTCGCGCAAACAATACCTGTGTCGCACTCGTCGCCCAGGCAATCGATCCGATGGCTATGGTCGTGAGCGCGTATCCGGCGAGAACCGCGGGCTTGCGGCGCGGCAATGTGTCGGTGAAATAGCCAGAAGCAAGTTTGCTTACGCTTGACAAGCCGTCGGAAACTCCTTCGATGATGCCCAACCAGCCAGGCCCCGCTCCAATTGAAGCCAGGAATGCGGGAAGGATGGCCGTGGCCATTTCGTGGCTCCAGTCGCTGAACAGGCTGGTGAGGCCGATTCCAAGGACGGTGCGATTCAGCCACCTGGGGCGAACCTCAGAATCGATCTTGAACGGAATGCTCATGTTTTCCTTCCCACCTTTGCGCGCAACGAACGCGCACGGAAGTGGGGCACCGGAAACCGTGGAGACAATCATTATTCCATGAAGAACTTTTGTTGTAGCGCTGGGTTGACATCATTGGAACAAGTGGGATGCGGAAATGCTCCCAGGGAGGAATAGAGATATGAAACGCTTGATATTGCTTGCCGTGCTGGTATTCGGAACGATTGCCGCCAACGCGCAGTTGCTTCCCGCAAGCGCAACCTATGTGCCGGCCCGACCGGCGATCAACGCAACCATTCAGCCTGCTGGGTGGTACCCTTACGGCCCGGTGTACCCGAGGCGCTACTATGCTAGGCGCGTATGGATCGCGCGCCCTCATGAACTATGTGTGCGCGGTTATCGCGGGTATTGCCGGTGGTAATCAGGATCTCACCGCAGAGAGCGCAAGGGACACAGAGGAAGAACAAAGTGAAAAATTCAGACTTACGAATCAAAAATGAAAACCCGCGGCGATTTTGATTCGTAGTGAATCCTAATTCTGAATTCTCAAATCTCCTCTGTGTCCTCTGCGTCTCCGCGGTGAAAAAAGCCTACCAGACGCGACATTGCACGCTGCTCACCATCGGCTGGCCGGGCTTGCAACCAAACGCCTTTTGGAATTCAGGCATGTTGGAAAGCGGCCGGTTCACGCGAAATTGTGGCAGGGAATGCGGATTGGTCGTTACCTGTTGCTTTGCGAGTTCGGGACGCTCCTCTTCACACCAGCTAAATGCATAGCTGAAGAAAAACCGCTGCCGCGGAGTGATGCCATCCGCTCCGGGAGTGTCGAGCGACTTGCCCTGGTCCTTGTAGAGGCTCTCCAGCGCCAGCAAAGACAGATGAATGCCGCCGTTATCCGCCGTATCCTCGCCGGCGGTCAGATTGCCGTTCTGCTTCACGCCCAGTTGTGGAATCTCCTGCGAGTACTCGTCCACGATGCACTTGTCCTTCGCTTCATAACGTTTCGCGTCCTCGGGCGTCCACCAGTCACGAAGATTGCCCTGGGCGTCGAATTTGCGTCCTTCGTCGTCGAAGCCGTGCACGGACTCGTGGCCGATCACCATGCCAATGGCGCCATAGTTGGCAACGTCATCCTGGTCCGGGCTGAAAAACGGCAACTGCATGATGCCGGCGGGGAAGTTGAGCGTATTCATCTGCGGATTCTCGTAGGCGTTGATGGTAGGCGGAGTCATGTCCCATTCTCCGCGGTCCACCGGCGCCCCGATCCGGTTAATTTGGCGATGGGTCTCGAAGGCGCCGGCTGCGGCGACATTCGCCAGGTAATTATCGGAGACGATCGTAACCGAACTGTAGTCGCGCCACTTGCTGGGATAGCCCATTTTTTGCAGTGTCGCTTCTTCCTTGATCACGGCTTGCTTCTTGGTGGCATCGCTCATCCAGTCGTTGTGCTCCAATTCGTCCTTCAGGGCGACGCGGATTCTGGTGACCATCTCGTCGGCACGCCGCTTTGCCTCCGGGCCAAACGCCAGCTTCACATATTCCTCGCCGAGCGGTCCCATGCCAAGGTAGTTATCGGCGGAACCTACGCAGCGCCGCCACTGCGGCAGCATCTGTGGAGTACCGGACAGGACGGTGCCGAAGAAATCGAAATTGGCTTGAACAAAGTCTTCCCCCATGCGGTTAGAGGCCAGGCTGACGGTCCACCACCGTAGATAGGTGCGCAGGTCGTCGAGCGAGCGCGTTTTTATCTGCTGCTCGAGTGCAGTCAGGAAGCTAGGGGCGGTCACGATGTAAAAATCAGCGGCAGGTGCGTGCATAGCCCGCAGGTATTCATTCCAATCGAAGTCGGGAACCGCGGTCTTCAATTCCGCCAGAGTTCGCTTGTTGTATACCTTGGCCGGGTCGCGCCGCGTGACGTTGTCCATGGAGGCTTTGGCGAAGGCGGTTTCAATTTCCATGACCGTCTTGGCATCGGCTGCAGCTTGCGCAGCGGGTTCGCCGATCATCTCGAACATCTTCTGGACGTGGGCGACATATTTGGTCCTGATTTCCTTGAAGCGGTCCGCCTCGTCGAGATAGTAGTCGATTGAGGGCAGGGCCATGCCGCCCTGATCAAACTGCGGTACCATCAGGCTGGCGTTGGCGTAATCCTGTTGCGGGCCAAAACCGAAGAAAGGCGCCTTGGTGCTGTTGTCGTCACCGTTCCACGCCTCGGCGAGATTCAAGTGCAGGTAGGCCAGTACGTGCGCCAGGTCCTGCTTAGACTTCATGCCGGAAACCTCATTCAGGTAAGGCTGCAGCCAGGACTTGCCCTTGGCGTTGCGCACCTCCACGTTCATGCAGCTCTGCCAAAAATCTCCCACCTGCTTTTCCGTGCCAGTGGCCTGCTTATTGGCCGCGGCCTTCTCCATGGCATTGCGGAGAATCGTCTGATTGTACAGAAACAACGGTAAAGCCACGGAAGTGACGGGCAGGTCTGCCGGAATCGGGTGCGCCGC
>JBEKOS010000562.1:0-3075 GCA_049521535.1 Terriglobales bacterium
GCGTTCGTATTCAAGCCCTGACGCGACTGAAGTCGCGTTTGCCGTTTCAGGCGGGAACGCTGGCGGTGTTTTCATATGCGGATGCGCACCGCTACCGGCTCGGCACGCACTATGAAGCGCTGCCGGTGAATGCCCGAAATGCCGCGTGCATCACTATGACAAAGACGGAGCGATGCGGTTTTTCCGCAACGACACGGGCAATCCGGACGCCTACTACGAGCCCAACAGCTTTGGCGGGCCGAAGCAGGACCCGGCCGTCGCCGAGCCGCCTTTGCACATTTCAGGCGACGCCGCCCGCTACGACCATCATGAGGGCAACGACGACTTCAGCCAGCCGGGTGCGCTGTTCCGTTTGTTCGACGCCGACCAGAAGAAGCGGCTGTTCTCGAATATCGCCGCAGCCATGCAGGGTGTGCCGGAGCCGGTTCAATCGTTGAGATAGCGGGGAAGCGCGATTCGAGTCGCGAACGCCGGGCCAAGCGTCAGCTCAATGCCATCAATAACGGTAAAAGCCGCGGTTCACACGAGAGGTGGAATTCGATTTGCACGGCGATGAGCCCCACGATCAAATCGTCCATCTCATTCTCGTGAAAGTCGCGCCTGGTGAATACCTCGATTGCAATGGAAGGCGCGAGCGCCATTCGTTCCAACCGCGCAGCGGAAGGATCCGTGCGATGCGGGGAGGAAAATACAGGTATCATTTACACCTTCTGTTCATGCAGGGCGAAAAATCAAACCTATCAGGCGGAGGATTTCTATGGAACCAGGTAAAATACTAGGGAAATAAAAGATTCTCAGACGTTTTAGGATAAATTAATTTTGCCTCGAGCGCGCCATAACCAGATCCTCGCGGGAGATTTCCAGCTTCTGCATCATGGCGTTCAAGGTCGTACGAGGCACCCCAAGACGGGCGGCCGCGGCGCTGATCACGCCACGGGTCTCCCGAAGCACACGGGTGATATAGTCGCGTTCCATCTCCGCGAGTGTGCCGCCTGCAAATTTCACCGCATCGGCCCTTAGTTCAGCCAAAGGGACACGGAGCGCGGTACCCGGCGAAAGAATAACCGATCGTTCAATGAAGTTCTCGAGTTCACGTACATTCCCGGGCCACGGCCAGTTCACCAGCGCCGATATTGTGTCCGGTGCAATCGTTTCGACCTGCCTGTTCATTGCCCGTGCGTATTTCCGGGTGAAGTGCCGGGCAAGGACGGGTATATCCTCAGGGTGATCGCGCAGCGGCGGCATCGTGACCGGGAAGACCTTGAGCCGGTAGTAGAGATCGCTGCGAAAAAGTTTGTCGCCCATCATCTGTGCCAGATTGCGGTTGGTCGCCGCTACCAGCCGGACGTCGATGGGGATCGTTCTTGTGCCGCCCAGCCTCTCGAACGACTTTTCCTGCAAGGCCCGCAGTAATTTTGGCTGCAGATCCAGCGGTATATCCCCCACCTCATCCAGGAAAAGAGTGCCATGGTTGGCCATCTCGAAGCGGCCGATCTTTTGTCCCAGTGCCCCGGTGAAAGCTCCTTTTTCATAGCCGAACAACTCACTTTCGAGAAGGCCGGTCGGAATGGCGGCGCAGTTCAGCGTGACAAAAGGACGGTCCTTGCGCGCACTCAGTTTATGGATGGCGCGCGCGATCAACTCTTTTCCAGTCCCGGTTTCCCCCAGAATCAACACGGTTGCATCGGTGGGAGCAACGGTTTCAACCTGTCCCAGGGCGCGCTTCAGAGCCGCGCTCCCGCCAACAATTTCCTCAAAATTATCCACCCTGGCTTCATCGCCGATGGTTCCCGCAGCCTCACCTTTCGGGAGGGTCTGTACGATGGAGATCCAGCGAAACGGAGCCAGGTTCAATACTGTGAATGCCACCAGTACTCTGACCCGGGTTCCGTCTTTGCGGACGTATTCTTTCTCATAGGGCGTGCAGGCCCCATACCGCAAGCTCTCTTCATGGGCCTCTTCATCGAGGCGTGCATATTCCGCGGGCGTAATATCCAGCCAGTGCAACCGGCCCGCAAGCAGGTCTTCGCGGCTGTAACCCACCATTTGGAGGAATGCATCATTGGCCTCCGCGATATCGTCGAACTCGCCTGAAACGATGCCTGCAACAACGGATTCCTCGGCGAGTTCTCCGCTGAGGAGCCGAAGCACGCCGCCGCGCTGCAACTTCTCTTCCTTCGCGTGGTGCTGGCTGAAGTCGCGCACGATTCTGGCGAAGCCCCGCAGTTCTCCGTTTTCGTCCCGGAGGGCTGTGGTATGCGTATTGGCCCAAAATCGCGCCCCGTCCTTCTTCATGTGCCAGCATTCGTTTCCGAAATGTCCTTGCGCCGACGCTCGCTTCAATTCCTCATGAAGCGCGCCGCCCCTGATATCTTCGCCTGGATAAAGGCAGGATACAGATTGACCGGCGATCTCCCCATCCTGATACCCATAGATGCGTGCCGCTCCTGAATACCAGGCCGCAACCCGTCCGTCGGCGTCGAGTAAGGAAAGGGCATAGTCGCGCGCCCATGCGGGATTCTTTACTTCCCCGGGCATTTCGTGAATCTTCCGGGATATGTCGTGCAGCGTCAGAACGTGACGCTGCGGCAGAATGTTTCCTTTCGCCGCGTACTGGACCTCCCGCACCTTCCCGCCGGAATCCGCCGCCAATCGGATGGTGCCCGCCTGTTCGCCCCGTTCCAGAAACGCCTGCCAGCGCGGATCGAACTGAGGCCTGAAGGTGGGTTCTGTAAAATCGTCGATTCCGCAGCCGATAATTCTGTCTCTTGAGATTCCAAACAGCTTGGTCGCGCCATAACTGGCATCCCGACAGTGGCGATCATCGTCAACGATGAGGATGGATTCGCCAAGCTGGTAGATAAACGCCCGGAACAGTAGTTCAAGATGTTTCAGGCCTCTGTCTGACAGCCACGGACTCTGCTGGGACTGACAGGCCGCGAAGTGCATAAGTTTTCCTATCCTTCTCCTTTCACGGCAAGCAACTCACGGCAAGCAACGTTCCATTGAAAACCTGCCTTCTTTATCTAAATAGTAAGAGTTCGATCCAATCAATTTTAGACACGCGGTGCGCGA
>JBEKOS010000563.1:0-3075 GCA_049521535.1 Terriglobales bacterium
CGTCATTGCCGGGTGTAAAGAACTCGTAGTGGATTGGAATGCGGATGGAATTTGCTCCGGTTTGGCGAATGTAACGTATATCGTCTTCGGTGATATAGGCATCGCGATAGGCCTGCCAGAAGGTTGCTGCCTCGGTCGGGCCGAGGAGTTCGTTGAAGTACGCTTCAATCTCGCGCGGCGAGGCCGGCCCGCCTTCCAGACCGAACATGTACCCTTCCGGCACCATCCAGTTGCCGAGGTTAATTCCCCGCAGTTGCAAGTTATGTCCTTCGGAGTCCACAAGGTACATTCCGCTGGCGTGAACAAATCGGCTTGCATGGTTGGAAGCGGCGCCAACCGCGTCAGCAGATCCAGCTGCAAGCGCGAATGCGAGAACGAATGAAGTGAGTTGTTTCATGGATTCTTGTTCATCCCTTTCCAAAACATTGTGATTTCCTCGAGCGACCGGCCCTTCGTTTCAGGAACCAGAAATGCAACAAGTACGTTGCTCATAAGTGCCCCACCCGCGAACAGCCAAAAGGTGCCGGCAGGGCCAATCGTGATTTGCAGGATGGGAAATGCCTGATTCTCTAGGTAGTAAACCAGCCAAAGCATGCTCGTGGCAATTGACATTGCCCTTCCTCTCACCTTCGTCGGGTAGATTTCCGAGATGATGACTCACATGGCTACGCCATCTCCGATTGCATGCCGGGCGATGTTGCGTTGTACTTCAATTGCCGCGCGACACCAAATCCGAAACTCCATCAGAACCTCCCATCCAGATTCAATCCTCGGGAAAAAGACTACCTGAGAGTACTACCGATGTTGTGCGGCCCTCAACTCCGATACAGTTCCGCGACACACGCGCCGAGGAAAGATAGGCAGGTCAATACGCAGACCCAGGGGAAGCAGCATGCACTTTCCCTTGACACTGCTTCTCGGTGGGCGATATTGTCACGCAGTTGTGAGGGAGTGGCGCCTGATGCGAAACATCTATTTCTGGATAAGCATCGCCGTGATGGCTGCGGCACTGATGACGGGATCGGTATTGGTATGGCGAAGCGGGGTCGTAGCTCACGCTGCGGACCACGACGACGAGGTGATGGTCCCGAAGTTTGAAGTGGATCCATCCTGGCCCAAGCCGTTGCCGAACCACTGGATCCTGGGCATGACCGTGGGCGTAGCCGTGGATGCGCACGACAACGTGTGGATCGTGCACCGGCCGCAAACCTTGGACGAGAAAGAATCCTACCTCACCCGCGGCCAGGCGGATTGTTGCACGGCGGCTCCAGATGTTCTGGAATTTGATCCGGCCGGGAACCTGATCAGGCACTGGGGCATGGCCGAGGGCCACGACTGGCCAAGCTCCAATCACGGCATCACGATCGATAGCCAAGGCAACGTGTGGCTGGGCGGAAACGGCGCCTACCAACCAGGTCCTCCGGCCGGAAGCGCGGCCCAATTCGCCGCGCCGCCCGCTCCCGAGACGGCCATCAGCGCCCACCGGGTGTACCACGACAGTTTCATTCTGAAGTTCAGCCAGGACGGGAAGTTCCTGGGCGAAATCGGGCGCGCCGACGCCAGCCAGGGAAGTCTCGATACTAAAAACGTGAAAGGCGTGGCCGAGATCCGGTTCATTCCGCGGACACTCGAACTGATTGCAGCCGATGGATACGGGAATCATCGAGTCTCGGTCTGGAACGCGGATACGCTCCAGTTCATTCGCATGTGGGGCGCATATGGCCATACGCCCAGCGACGATCTGCTGCCGATGTACAATCCGGAATCGCCGCAGTTCGGAAACCCGGTGCATTGCGCCGTGCCCTCCAATGACGGGCTGATCTATGTCTGCGACCGCAAGAACCTGCGCGTCCAGATCTTCAAGTATGACGGAACCTTCGTGAAGCAGTTCGTTCTCGAGCCCCACACGCGCGGCGACGGCTCGGCCTTTGACATTACATTCTCCCCGGACCCCGAGCAGAAGTTCATGTACATTGCCGATGGCTCCAACATGAAGATCCATGTCTTCGATCGCCTGTCGTTGAAGGAGCTATACAGTTTTGGCGATGGCGGCAGGCAGCCGGGCGAGTTCTACGCCGTGCATAACCTCGTCACCGATTCCAAGGGAGACATCTTCACCACGGAGACCTACCATGGCCAGCGCGTGCAGAAGTTCGTCTACAAGGGACTGGTGCCTCTGAGCAAAGTACAGCAAGGTGGCGTCAGCGCGATTTGGCCCAGCGGCGAGGGAAATGAATAAGCCCAGGCTATGCCGGTGGAGCATGGCTGGCGTATAGCCGCCCTATGCCCAACTGCAACAAGACCGTACTTCCGCTTCCGCGTCTTGAATTGGACGGCTGGCCCTCGCTAACCAAGGGAAAAACGAAAGCATGATGAGTACCCCGAACAAGCTTCGCATTTCGGGGCATCGACTTTATCACAAGCTGAACGCCACCGAACGGAAAGCCGTAAGCATTGATTATCTGGTCATGGCGGCGGGCGCGGACGTGCATAATGTTTCCGGCGTCATTCAAGAGGAAATCAGCCGCGCGGAAGGGATCTGTCTCCCAAGTCCAAGAGTTCGCACCCGGGCCGCCTAGACTCTCATGTGGTGGCAAGGGCTCCCGGTGGCGCCGTCAAAATCTTTCATATTACTGCAATTCTCTTTCACGCTGCTTATTATTTGCCCGAATTTATACGATAGATTCAGCACCTGAATATTGTTGTTCACGGACTGCACGATGCGGACTTCAGGCATGTTCACACTCTAAGTGTATTGTTTTCTATTGCTCACCCATCTTGAAATAAGGGAGCTCTTGGAACCGCAAATCAACAGTCCCGCTGGATACCTCCAGCAGACACGAAGTGCCCCGGAATACCGATTGCACATGGGTATGGACGGCGCTAGACTCTAGCCGCATTTTTGGGGGCGGCAAATGAACAATGTGTTTCGACTCATCGTAGTCGGCGCGCTTCTCGCCTTCGCGGTCTCCATGATCGGCGTAGGAATGGCGCGAAACACCACCGATCTCCTGGCACCGCTGCACCTGCTTCTGTTCGCCCTTGCGGTTGTGCTCTGTCTATTTCCGACCGTAT
>JBEKOS010000564.1:0-3075 GCA_049521535.1 Terriglobales bacterium
AAGAAAATTACCGTCGACTATAGCCGGCCTTCGATGAAGGGTCGCAAAATCATGGGGGAACTGGTGCCTTACGACAAAGTCTGGCGAACGGGCGCTAACGACGCCACGTTATTCACTACCGAAGCAAATCTTGAATTCGGCGGCGCCAAGGTTCCCGCCGGCAAGTACACGCTGTTCACCATACCCGGAAAGGACACCTGGACCGTCATCGTCAACCAGGAAACCGGGCAATGGGGAAACAAGTACAACGAAGCCAAAGACCTGGTACGCGTCAAAGTAAAGCCGGCTCATCTCGAGCAACCAGTGGAGCAATTTACCATTTCGCTTGAACACACGGGCGAAAAGTCTGGGGTGATGAAGCTGGAATGGGAGAACACTTCGGTGCCGGTGGAATTTAGCGAGAAGTAGGTTCGGTCGTGCGCTCCTGATTGCGCATCGTCATTTTCCGAATAATTCCGGTGGCTGAGTGATCCTTGGGATCGCCAACGATAGCCACGCGTCCGCCGAGAGCGATTACTTCGTCCCGTTCTGGTATGCTTTCGGCGGTGTAGTCCGTTCCCTTTGCGTGGATATCCGGGCGGATTTCGCGAATCAGAGAGCGCACGTCCGGTTCCGGAAAGACAACTACAGCATCGACGGATTCAAGAGCCGCTAATATCTCAGCGCGCTCCATCGCCGGCATGATCGGCCTCCCATCCCCTTTGAGGGCATGTACGCTCTCGTCGGCGTTAACTCCAACGATTAGGCGGCTTCCAAGTTCTTTGGCTGCCCGCAGGTAGCGGACGTGGCCTACGTGCAGCACGTCAAAACAGCCATTCGCGAGCACCAGTCGCTCGCCCGCACGGCGCCACCGCTCTGCACGTTCGCTCAATTGCTCGCGATTCAGGACCTTCTCGTTCACACTGGCAAGATTCTAGCAGGAGAATTCGGCTGCGGCCTTACACGGCCGTTTAGCCGAATGCGGTAGTCTGAAAACTGGTTGATGATGCAGCTTACGATAGAAAAACTGGTCTATGGCGGCGACGGACTGGCGCGAGGTCCGGCAGGTGAGGGCGGCGGAGGCAAAGCCGTGTTCGTGCCGTTTGTGCTGGCTGGAGAACGCGTTGAGGCTTCAGTTGTACAGGATAAGGCTGGCTTCGTGCGCGCCGCCGTGCAGCAGATTCTGGAATCCTCCCCGGAGCGCATCTCTGCCGGGTGCCCATACTTTAGCCATTGTGGCGGATGCCAGTACCAGCACACGAACTATGAGCACCAACTCCAGATCAAGACAGCGATCCTTCGCGAATCCATGCAGCGGCTTGGACAAATCGAGGCGCCCGCCATTACAGTCCATGATTCTCCCCCGTGGCATTATCGCAATCGAACCCGGATGCGGGTTCGCGCCGGGGTAAATTTCGCGCTGGGATATCAGCGGATGAGTTCTCGTCAGCTTGTTCCGGTCGAACAATGCCCGATTAGCTCTCCCCTGATCAACCGCGCCATCGAGTCTGTGTGGCAACTGGGGCGCGCGCAAATGGTTAACGCAGCACTCTCTGAAATCGAATTTTTTGCGAACGCCGCCGATGACCGTCTATTGGTGGAATTTACCCTGGCCGATAACTATTGGGCGCTCGATCAAAAGCCAGGGCTGGTTGAATTTGTCGCTGAACTGCGCCGCCTGCTGCCGGAAGTGGCCGGGGTCGCGGTTTTTCGCATGACCCCGAAGGGCCCGGTAGTGCGGGAAGACATTCCTCCTGACGTGCAGGAAATTTTCGGTGCGGACGAATTGAGCTACGATGCCGGAGGCTGCGAGTACCACGTCAGCGCGGGCTCGTTCTTCCAGGCCAATCGATACCTGATCGGAAAACTTATCGAGCTGGTTACCTCGGGCCAGACCGGGGACAGTGCGCTCGATCTTTATGCCGGCACAGGTTTGTTCGGCCTGCCGCTGTCACAGTCGTTTCGTGAGGTAATTGCGGTGGAAGCGGCCTCATTTTCCTTTCACGACTTAAGGCGCAACACTCCGTCCAACGTGGCCGCTCTGCGGGAAACCGCCGAAAGTTTCCTGGAGCGCACTTGCAAACGCCGGACGACCGCATTTGACCTTGTGGTAGTGGATCCGCCGCGCGCTGGCCTGGGCGCAGAAGTCATTGCGGGGCTCGATCGCCTCCCGACAGCGCACATTACCTATGTCTCGTGCGATCCCGCTACGCTCGCACGAGATATTAAGTTGTTGTCGAAGGCGGGATTCAAAGTCAGAGAAATGCACCTGCTGGATTTGTTTCCCCAAACCTTTCACATTGAGACGGTCGCGCGCTTGGCGCGTTGACTCAGTGCTTTAGGCTGAAGTTTACAGTGATGACTGTCTCCATCTCGGCCGGCTTCCCGCCCTGCAAGTACGGCCGGTAACGCCATTGCTCGACGGCGCCGATGGTCGCCGGGATCAGATCCGGTGGCCCGGAAATGGGGGTAAGGCTGGCAATGCGACCATCTTTGCCAATGACCGCCTTCAGGCTCACCGTGCCTTCGACGTGGTTACGGCGTGCCGGATGAGGATAAAACGGCGCGATCTGGTGCGTCAGGCGCGATTCGGATTCCTGCTCCGTTACAGTCACTCGCGAGGGGGCCGAGGCGGATGAAGCAGCAGTGCCAGCGCTCGCAGAATCGCCAATCGGGGCGCTGGGTGCGGTGACATCGCTTACTGCCGGGGACGCCGCACTGCCGGCGGTTGAAGGAGTTACCTGCCCGGAGAAGGTGTTTTTGCTGAGGTCTACAATTTTGTCGCTGAAATAGAAGTCAAGGGGAATCTTGGTCCATAGTTCGGTCGGCTTGCCGTTCTTGATGTACGGCTTGAAGCGATACTTCTTTGCCGTGCTCACCGCGGCTTCCGCCAGCAGCGGATTGCCGCTCAAGAGTTGCACCTTCTCGACCTTGCCAGTTGCCGAAATCAACACGCGCATCCATACCTGGCCCTGTATGCCCTCACGAACTGCTTCCTCTGGATATAGCGCAGGCGGCGCTTTAATCAACTCAAGCGTGGTAGTGTCGCCCGGGGCCACGATTCTTGCGGCAGGCGTCGCTGCCAAATCGGAGCTT
>JBEKOS010000565.1:0-3068 GCA_049521535.1 Terriglobales bacterium
GCCCGTTCGGTCGGAACAGCCACAGGATTCCGTCTCGAATTCTGACGCGCAGGTGGAGGCCACCGGCACGTGGCGGGGCAGAATAGAGATCCTCATCGTCGACAATTCCGAGGCCGGAACCAGCCGGAGTCGGTTCTTTCTGCATACTGCGCAGGAGACTCTGGAATTGGACATCAACGGAACAGCTACTTTGCGGGCCGGCCAACTGGTCGAGGTCAGGGGGCGAGCCTCCGGCAAACGACTGGTTGCATCCAGTGTGACGGCGTCGCTCGACGAGCCCGTAGCAGACCCGTGCCGCGCCACCGGAGAGCAGAAGGCGGCCGTCATCCTCGTGTCATTTCCCAGCAAAGCGCTTCTGTCCTCCGTGACTCCCCAATTGATGCGCAGCAGCTTTTTCGGCACCGGCCAGACGGTCGATGGCTTTCTGCGGGAATCCTCTTTCGGCCAAACATGGTTAACGGGGGACGTGCTCGGTCCTTTCACGCTCGATGCCGACTACTTCGACCAGCCGCTGGCGACGCGGGATGCGGCGCTGGTTGCCGCCGCTGCGGCCACCGATCTGACGCAGTACAATCGCATCTTCGTGGTGGCGCCGCAAGGCGAGACGGGCATGGATTCGGGCGGTATGGCACTACTCGGCTGCGGGCAGATCTCTTCGCCGCAAGGAGTCCTGTATGCGTCGTCGATGTGGCTCGGGGCGGAGAGCATGATCGGGCAGGGCGACATTGTCGATACCGCTTCGCACGAAATAGGTCACGGCTTCGGTCTGGAGCATGCGCGGCTCGCTGACTACGGGGACGACCCTCTCGGGCCGGCGGGGCAGGCCGCCGCGCCTTGGGACTCGCTACATGAGTATGGCGACTCCTTCTCGAACATGGGCCGGCAGTCCGCTCAGTGGGCCGCGCCACAGAAGGCACTGTTGGGCTGGCTGCAAGCCGGCATCGGCATTCAAACCGTAACCACGAGCGGCAGTTTCACCCTGTCGCCCTACGAGCAGGCGGGCAGCGGGCAAGTCATCCAGGTAAGCCGCGGCACCGGCGCAAACGATTGGCTCTGGATCGAGTTCCGGCAGCCGGTGGGGACCTTCGATGCAACTCTACCGGCAGCCGCGTTCGCCGGTGCGCTGGTACATTATGGGGACCCCGCGCTGGAGGCGACGCTGAGCGGCGTGGCCCCGGCGACATATACGAACCTGGTGAATTTTCATACCGCCGCAACGTTTGCGAGCGACCCTGTTCTCCACGTCGGAGAGAGCTGGAATGACCCGTACGGAACGCTGAGCCTGGCCGTAAACTCGGTGACGACGGCCGGGCTGAACGTGAGCGTATCGTACGCGTCCGCGTCGGCGTGCCCGGTCTCGGTTGGTGGCGCGCAGTCTTTCGACTATACAGGGGGTGCGGGCCAGATCGCTGTGACGGCGCCGGCAGCATGCGCCTGGAGAGCCACCGCCTCGGTGCCCTGGATCGGCCTGGGGCCGGTCAACTCGGCTTCTGGCAACGGCAGCGTGAGTCTCACTGTTGCGGTAAACGGCGACGTAGCGCCTCGTTGGGGCAAGATCGCCGTAGGCGATGCATTTGTGATCGTCACGCAGGGAGGCTCGTCAGGGTGGATGAGCATGAGCCCGCAGACCGCGTCCGTCCCGGCTGAGGGCGGCACGGGGCAGATCGCGGTGGCCACCAGCGCGCCGGACCTTGCCTGGACGTTCGGTCAGGATGCTGACTGGGTTACCGACGTCGAGTGTTCCTGTTACCAGTCTGTCGGTCCTGCCACCCTCCGCTACGTCGTGGCCGTCAATACGGGGCCGCCGCGAACGGGTACCATCATCGTCGGCGGACTGGTGTTCACTCTGACTCAGCAAGGGAACGGAACCGAACCCGGCAATCTCGCCTGGGACCAGTTGGCGCCGCCCGATGCGCCCTCGGCGCGACACGATATGGCGATGGCGCCGTTCGGTCACTCCGGGCTGGCCATCCTGTATGGCGGCGTCTGGGATATCACTGTTTCAGCGGAGACCTGGCTCTGGAACGGCTCGCGCTGGACACTGCTGCAGCCCGCCAATAGTCCGGGTTTGCTCTCCGGGCACGCCATGGCGTTCGACGAGGCGCGCGGGCAGATCGTCCTGTTCGGTGGCGTGAGCGGCGAAACGAATGGCTTGGTCGACCAGACCTGGGTTTGGGACGGCAGTAACTGGCAGCAGATGCACCCAGCCGTGAGCCCTCCGGCACGGTCCGGCCATGCGATGGCGTACGACTCCATCGCGCAGAAGGCGATCCTGTTTGGAGGGAGTGGAAACGACGGCCTGCTCGACGACACCTGGACCTGGGACGGCGCCGACTGGAGTCAGTCCGTCAGTCCGGAAAATCCGGTGGCGCGCACGGGCCACAGCATGGCCTTTGACGCCGCTCGCGGCCAGATCGTGCTCTTCGGCGGCATGGGGCTTCAAGGCCCCGACACTGCATGGCCTTCCGACACCTGGGTTTGGGCCGGCGGTGTGTGGCAGCAGAAGCTCTCAGCAATTCCACCGGTGGGCCGCGCCGGGCACGTGCTGGCCTATCATAAGGCGCTGCAAACCGTGGTGATGATCGGCGGAGCCGGAGCCAAAGCCGTCACCGACACTAGTTGGAACTACGATTTTCGCCGGGAAACCTGGCTGTGGAACGGCGATGCATGGATGCAGCAGTTTCCGGAGAGTCAGCCCGGCCCCGCCTACACGGTCGCGGCTGCCTACGACGACAGGCGGCGGAGCCTGACTGTCCACGTGGGCGATGACCTCACCTGCGTTAGCCGAGGCCCGAAGACATTCCTTCTTAGGGGAGTCGCAAGCGCGAAGCCCCCGGTCAGCAGGCCAATTCCGCCTGGCATGCAGTGACAGCGGCCGGTGCTATCCGGATGACTACCGCCGCTTCCACCGGTCCGCAAGCACCGCGGCTTTGTCTTCCATCGTCGCTTGCCTGGGAGGCGGCACCGGCTTCTTCGCGGCCCCCGCTCCCGGCTTTGGACCCTTTGCTCCAGGCGTTTTCATGGAAAGCGCAATCCGTTTCGTCTTGGCGTCCGCGCTCAGAACGTGT
>JBEKOS010000566.1:0-3068 GCA_049521535.1 Terriglobales bacterium
GGTTGCGGCGGCTTTTGATCCTTGAATCATTTTGGCACGGCCGTCTGCGATGCCGCCGCCCCGGCTTCGTCGATCCGCTTCGCCACCTGGTTTCTTCCGTTCTGGTGGAGAGTGACCTGCGTCGCATTGCCGTCTGGGCCCGAGTCGAAGCTGAGCTGGGCGTCCACCACTTTCAGGAAGAACTTCCCCGGACCCTCGGGAAACACGGGATATTTTTCCTGCCCGGTCAGTTGAACATACAACTGATCTCCATCGCGTGACATGTTCATCATTACCGTCTTCGCCAGCTGATAGGTTCCGACGTACCGGTCAAAAACCTTCGTGTCGACCGCAACGGCCTCGTGCCGCTCGGGCGCTCCCACCGCGGCAAGTGGATAGGTGCTGTCGAGCAAGTGCCGTCCGATATCGTCCCCGCCTGCGGACGATGAAAAATTGGAAAGCACCATCACTCCAGCCCGGGTTTGAGGGTCGAATCCCATGTAGGATCGATACCCGCCCGTGCCGCCATTGTGCCAAATGATGGACTTCCCATTCTTCGTCTGAATGAACCAGTTGTAGGCGATCTCCATGCCGGGTCCGGCCGGACGCCGGATGGAGATTTCCGCAGCCATCGCCGCGGCCAGGGGTGTCTTCGCGTATCCGAGATTGGCTGCGAGAAAGGTCAGCATGTCATTGGCGCTCGACCGCAAAGCGCCGGCGCCCGCCAGCGCCCCGAGATCCCAGTTTGGAACAGGGTCGAGGTTGGTGTCGTGGCCAACCGCCAGCCGGGCCTTCATCTCGGGCGATAGCGTGACGCTCGTGCGGGTCATCCCCAGCGGCCCGAGCACGCGGGCCCGGACCATGGTTTCGTAATCCGTGCCGGCGCGAAGGCTCAGCGCCTGACCCAGGAGGCCGACGCCCAGGTTGGAGTATTCGAACTGCGCGCCGATGTCGCGCGTCAGCTGGTAGCCGGAGAGAAACGCATAGAGCAGATCGGCCGAATAGTCGGCGTAGGGATTCGATGGATCCCTGGGCTTGAAGTTCGACGGCATTCGCGGCAACCCGGAACTTTGGGTGGCAAGATCCTCCAGCGTGATCCTCCTTCCGTTGCGCTCCGGCACCCTGACGCCGGGGGGAAGGTACATTGCAACCGGATCGGTCACCGCAACCTCGCCCTTCTGCACCATGTCCATCAGCACGAGCGAAGTGAACACCTTGGTCATGGAGCCGATCTCGAAGACCGTGTCGCCATCGAGCGGGCGCTTGTCGCCTTTCGCGAGGCTCCCGTACGCCATCACCCGCCGGCCCTTCGCATCGATGACGCCGACCACCAGGGCTATGCCCCGGTCTTCCGCGCCGACCCGCCCCGCGAGGATCTTTCGGATCTCGGCGTCGGGAGGGATGGGAGTGTCGGCGGGAACCTGGGAGAACGCGGATGCCGCGGCGAGAATCGCCCCCAAAGGCCACTTGAGGGAGTCGGCCATGCGCGAAATAATGTTTCCGCCAAAAACAGGATCAATGTCTCCGGCCGCGATTCCGGCCCGGGCAAATATTTGCGTGTGCACGTCTCGAGGTTGTCATGAAGAATTGAGCCTTTGATTTCGTGTAAGCAAGTGGTAATCCGCGGACTGGGGCCGCAAGGATCGCCCCCGATGCTCGAGCAGCGGGGCTCTCGAAGCGATCGTCCAGAAATTGCTCTCTGAGCAATCATGAGGGATCGCGGTTGGTTGGCGAAGAACTATTGCACCCAAAGACCCGTTAAGTGGAGGAGCCGAAAAACATTCAAGTGCATTAGCCCGAAGAAATCCAGCAACGCGTGGGCGACGACAAGCGGCCACAGTTGCCGCCACCTCCAGTAGACAAGGCCGAAGACTATTCCCGTCGCCGACACCACGACGGCTCCAGTGAGGCCCAGATACGCATGCAAAGCCGCCCTGAGCAGGGCCCCCGCCAGAATCGCGGGCCACATGCCGAATCGCTCGAGCGACCAAATCAGATAGCCGGCCTCAAACGCTTCCTCGAATACCGGATTTGTCACCGAATTGAAGATGACAAATGGAAGGGTTAGCCCGCCGGTCGTCACGGCACGCATGGGTGCCATTGCATGGGAATTGTGCGCAAGCATGTACAGTTGAACCAAAACAGCCACAATGTTTGCAGAAAAGAACAGGAGGACTCCCGCCCCTGTTCCTCCCCAGGAGATCCGGGAGCCGAAGGTTCTCAATGACCAGCCGCGTATGCGCCCAATCCAAAGCACCACGGCAAAAGCGACCAGTTCCCAGATGAACAACTGCAGCACATGCAGATCATTAAAATGAATCGGCGGCTGGGGGAGGTGCATCAGGTGCTTCGCAGCGATCAGCATGCTGGCGCCAAAGGGAGGCCCGAAATATATGAGCATCACGATGCAGAACTCTGCAGGCGCTGAAAGAGTACGTATGAACGATTTCATGATGCCCAATTCTCCTGGGTGACGTGCCAGCCGGAAGCGTCAGCCCGGTCGAATGTCAGGCCTTTCCGACATTTGGTTCGTTCAAGCTATAGCAGTGCGACGATAAACAACACCATGCCGGCCAACGCCACATTCCAGATCATCGAGCGCAGCAGAGGATAACCTGCGACCGATGCAGCGGCATGAATAACGCGCGCCCAGAAATAGAGACGCGCGCCCCACAGCGTCAGCATGCCGTCTCGCCCGGCTACATGTGCCAAAAGCACCAGGGCGGCAAAGAACGGAAACGTCTCCGAAAAGTTGATAAGCGCTCGGTCGACGCGTCCCGGAATTCCCTTGAGCGGAGGCATTGGCTCATCTCGGTTGCTGGCAGTCCAAGCATAACCATACTGAAAACTGATCGCGTGCGATGCGGCGAGCAGGAGAAGCAAGCCGAGAGCGACGTTGTAAGCCAGGTAGTTGAATTCAGATGTCATCAGGTCAAGGTGCCGAACGTTGCGATGTCGTGATTCTCATCATGGATGGTGGAATTGGCTGTAAAGTGACCGGAAGCCACGGTGGCGTCGAGCCGGTTGGCGGCTTTACCTTAGCCCATGACGGCGGGAGGCAAGGAGGCGGTGGTGGCAGTTTTCATTCC
>JBEKOS010000567.1:0-3056 GCA_049521535.1 Terriglobales bacterium
AAGTGGCCGCAAGTCTTCGCGGGCGCTCATCGGTGGCAAGTTGCGCTCCGGTCACACCTGGTGCCGGCTGCGCAGGCATCGGACGACTGACCGCCGAAGGCTGCTCAACCACCTGCATCAGGTAGAGGTAACGTACTGTCTCCTCCTGGAAGCGCAGCATCATGGCTTCAAACATCTCGAATGACTCGCGTTTGTACTCCACCAGTGGATCATGCTGGCCGTAACCCCGCAGGCCGATGCCTTCGCGCAAGTGATCCATGCTGAGAAGGTGGTCTTTCCACTGCGCATCGAGCACGCTCAGCATGATCATGCGTTCGTGGTATCGCATCTGATCGGGGCCAATCAGTTTTTCTTTGGCGTCGTAGCGATCCTTCAGTTTGCCGAAGATGGCGTCGCCCAATTCCTGGCGATTGAGCTCCTCCGGCTTCACACCCTCCTGCAGGATGTCAACGCCGAAACGCGTGAAGATTGCGTCCTTGAGCGCCTTGATGTTCCAGTCTTCGGGGTGAACTTCCTTTCCGCAGTTCTTATCCAGCAATTCGCTGAGAATGCCGGCGACGTAATCCTCCAGGATGATGTCCTTCTGGTCGAGACCCTCCAACAATTGTCGGCGCAGGCCGTATACCGCCTCGCGCTGTTTGTTCATCACGTCGTCGTATTCCAGCAGGTGCTTGCGGGCTTCGAAGTTCTGCGCTTCGACAGCCTTCTGCGCACCCTCAATCCGCCGTGAAATAAGACGCGATTCGAGCGGCACGCCCTCTTCCATACCCAGCCTTTGCAGGAGGGTCGAAATCCACTCCTTGGCAAAGATGCGCATCAAGTCGTCTTCCAAAGACAGGTAGAAGCGCGACTCACCGGGATCTCCCTGGCGGCCGGCGCGGCCACGAAGCTGGTTGTCAATTCGCCGCGCCTCATGGCGTTCCGTTCCCAGAATGAACAGCCCGCCCAAGGCCACAACCTCGTCATGTTCAGCGTCGGTAGTGACCTTGTGTCTTTGAAAGGCCTCGCTCCATTGCGCCGTGGGCACCTGATATTCGGCGCCGCCGTAGTAGAAGAATGTCAGCGACTCGTCATCCCGCTGGGCTTCGACTTCGCCGCCCGCCGCCCGTAACATCTGCGCGAGTCCCTTCTTTACGCATTCCTGCTTGGCCATGAACTCGGCGTTTCCGCCAAGCAGAATGTCGGTGCCGCGGCCCGCCATATTGGTGGCAATCGTAATGACGCCCTTGCGTCCTGCCTGCGCCACGATTTCTGCTTCGCGCTCATGCTGCTTGGCGTTGAGTAATTCGTGGGGGACTCCTTTTTTCTTCAGCAGCGCCGAGAGCCGTTCCGATTTTTCAATCGAGGTGGTCCCCACCAGTACTGGCTGGCCTTTTTCAGCGAGCCTGGCGATATCATCCGCGGTAGCGACGTATTTTTCGCGCTCCGTGCGATACACGATATCGGGATTCTCAATGCGCAGCAGCGGCTTGTTTGTGGGAATCACTACGACTTCCAACCGGTAAATCTTGTCGAATTCCGGAGCCTCCGTTTCGGCCGTGCCGGTCATGCCCGCAAGCTTCTTGTACATGCGGAAGTAGTTCTGGAAAGTCACGGTTGCCAGCGTCTGGTTCTCGCGCTCGACCTTGACGTTTTCTTTGGCTTCGACGGCCTGGTGCAGGCCATCCGACCAGCGGCGTCCCGGCATCTGCCGGCCCGTAAATTCATCGACGATGATGACCTCGCCGTCTTTGACTATGTATTCGCGGTCCCGCTTGTAGTGTTCGTGAGCCCTGAGAGCAGTTTCGACGTGATGCTTGATGTCCCAGTTTTCAGGATCGGCAATGTTGCCTATCCCGAGGATGCCCTCGACTTTCTCCCAGCCCGCATCGGTTACGGTAATGGTCTTGTGCTTTTCATCGGCAACAAAATCGCCGGTCAGGTCCGGCGGTTCACCCACTTCCCTCTTGATCTCCTCGCCCTTTTCGAGCTTGGGAATGATGCGGTTGATCTTGAAGTACTTGTCGGTGGACTCCTCACTGGCTCCGCTGATAATAAGAGGAGTACGCGCCTCGTCAATCAGGATGGAATCGACTTCATCGACGATGCCGAAGTTGTGCCCGCGCTGTACGCAGTCGTTCCGGTCGAATTTCATGTTGTCGCGCAGATAATCAAAGCCAAACTCGTTGTTGGTTCCATAGGTGACATCGGAGCCATAGGCTTCTTTCCGCTCGCCATCATCGAGATCGTGGACGATGACCCCGACCGAGAGCCCCAGAAAGCGGTAGAGCTTGCCCATCCACTCGGCGTCGCGCTTGGCCAGATAGTCGTTTACCGTAACCACGTGCACGCCGCGGCCAGGAAGAGCGTTCAAATATACCGGCAGCGTCGCGACCAGCGTTTTGCCTTCACCGGTCTTCATTTCAGCGATTTTGCCCTGATGCAACACCACGCCACCGATCAACTGCACATCAAAGTGGCGCATGTTGAGCACCCGGCGACCGGCTTCGCGGACTACCGCAAATGCCTCGGGCAGAATTTCGTCCAGGACCTCGTTCTCGGCGCGGCGGCGCTCGGCGTCGATTTCCTTCCGACGGTCGGGCGCGGCTTCAGGCTCGTCGTCAATGGTGCTCACGCGCTCGTGAATACGGGCGCGGAATTCATCGGTCTTGGCCCGCAATTGCTCGTCCGTGAGTTCCCTCATCTGAGCTTCGAACGCACAGACTTGCGCCACAACTGGCGTAATGCGCTTTACCTCGCGCTCGTTCTTAGTGCCAAAAATCTTGTCGAGAATAGCCAACGCTGCACCTGAATTTGTGAATTAGTGATTTGTGAGCAGTGATTGAAAACCCGCAATTCGCAATTCGAGCAATCACCTTATTGCCAAGGAGACTTTCATTGCCAAGGCTAACATAATTGGATGAATTCACTGCCTGGAAGTCGCGAGGCTGCACCGTTTCAACAGCGGATTCAAAGGCATAAGGAGCGATTCACGTGGATCGGAACTTGTAAGGAAGTGGAAGGGTGACTTAGTCGGGTCCTCAGCGCGCCTCTGTGCAATATTAAGGATGTCTGCG
>JBEKOS010000568.1:0-3340 GCA_049521535.1 Terriglobales bacterium
CTTCGAATCCATGAAGTTAGAAGTTAGAACCGAGGAGTTAGAATGAAGCCCCCAACTTTCGAATTTCACAATTCTAACTCCTAACTTCTCCCTCCTTAAAGAATCCGCAGGAAATTCAGCCCGGACTCCAGTGCCAGCATGGGGCTGTTGGTAAAGGCGCTCACTTCATAGGGACAGCCAATCTTACATCCCTTGCAGAAATCCCACAAAGTCGCTTCCTGGGCGATTATTTTCTTCGCCACATCCGACGCGAAGATCTCTCCCAAAGGCGCCTGCGACTTGTGCAGCGTTACGAACGCACAGGGCAGATGGATGGAGCCATCGGGTTTCATGGAGATGAGCTTGGAAGGATGCCGGCACGGAAACTGTGGCCCGAATCCGCCCATGCGATAGAAGGCGTAGTAGTGAGTATAAAAGCGGACGTTTTCGGGATAAGACATGCGGAGTTCGCGCAGAAACAATTCCACTTTATCGAGATCTTTGCCGTGCAGTTCCGCGTCGGGCAACAATTCCCCGTCGCGCATGACGTTGTGAACCGCCTCCGGATGCATCACCAAATGGCGCTGCTTGCAAAACTCCGCAAGATCCGGGAGGTCATCGAGGTTCTCAAGGTTCACAGCGGCATTAATCTGCGTAGTGAAGGGACGCCGTTTGGCCAACACGAAGTCGAGGTTCTCGATGATCCGTGGCAGGCCGTCCACGCCGCGGCGCTTGGCAAAGCGCTGCTCATTAAGCGAGTCGATGGAAACTTCCAGCATATCGAGCCGCGCCACGCCCTCCGCGTATTTCTTGATGAGCAGACCGTTGGTGGGCATGGAGGTCCACATGCCCTTGTCGGCAGCATAGGCAATATAGTCGCAGGTGCTGGGGTTTAGCAGGGGTTCGCCGCCGGAAAAGCTGAGCGCGAAGATTCCCATCTCGCAGAACTCTTCGATGCGCTTGAAGATGCGGTCGCGTGTGGCGCGGGTTTGGAGGTCATTGAACTTTCCCTCTTCGCCAAAAATGCAATACTCACAGAACATATTACACATCAGAGTGGTTTCAAACATCACCATATAGGGCAGCTTGAAGCCTGACCAGAGGTGTTTTGCGGCCGATTTGACAATGTACGAATACTTCATAGATTCTGAAAAGCCCTCTCCAGAATAACACAGAAAGCCTGCGATTCGGGTTTGCGGTTCCCTTCTTCAGATACTCAGGACTTGGTAATGGAATGGCCGGAATTGTGTGAGACGGGCAAAGTCGCGTCCGTTGCTGGTCACGATGGTGATCCCGTATCGTGCGGCGCTCATGGCAATGAGCGTATCGTTAGTCAACCGTTCCTTCCCAACCCGCTCGTAACCGTAGCGGGCGGCCAGTTGCGCCAACACTTGACCCGCCCTCGTCCAGTCCCCCAGGTTCGGCACCAGGATGCGTCCGACCCGGTCGAATTGCCGCTCCAAACGCTCCAACGGCCGGCGATCCCTCTTGCTCGCGCCGGCGTACAGTTCCTGCAAGACGACGGCGCTAGCAGCCCGTGGTAAAAGTCAGCCCGACGAAGATTCCAGGTAGGGGTTTGGCTGGCAGCACAAGTACGGTAATCGTTTATTAGGTATTGCAATATATTGGCCTTATTCTATAATGCTGACATGGCGATGGGAACACGGAAGGATCAAGAGCAACAGGAAGAGATGTGGATTCCGCAGGCTGCACTGGCGAAGGGCGCGAGTCATCCGTTTTATCAGCGCTTGAACCAACTGCTGGAGGAGAGCCGTTTCGACGAGTTTGTGGAGGGGCGGTGCCGGCGGTTCTATGCGGAGCGGCGGGGGCGACCGAGCCTGGCTCCGGGAATGTACTTCCGGCTGCTGCTGATTGGCTACTTCGAGGGCATCGATTCCGAGCGCGGGATCGCCTGGCGGGCGAATGACTCGCTGGCACTGCGGCGCTTTCTGCGGGTGGGACTGGACGAGGCGCCGCCGGATCATTCCACGATCTCGCGGACGCGGCGGTTGATCGACGTGGAAACACACCGGGAAGTGTTCACCTGGGTGCTGGGAGTGGTGGCGGAGAGAGGATTGCTGAAGGGGCAGACGCTGGGGGTGGATGCCACCACGTTGGAAGCGAACGCCGCGCTGCGGACGATTGTGCGGCGGGACACGGGAGAAGGTTACCAGGAGTTTCTGCAGCGGCTGGCGCAGGAGTCGGGGATCAAGACGCCGACGCGCGAGCAGTTGGCGCGGCTGGACCGGAAGCGAGCACACAAAGGCTCGAACGAGGATTGGGAGCACCCGCACGATCCGGATGCGCGCATCACCAAGATGAAAGATGGACGAACGCACCTGGCACACAAGGTGGAGCACGCGGTGGATTTCAGCAGTGGCGCGGTGGTGGCGGTCACGGTGCAGCCCGCCGACGCGGGCGACACGGCGACGGGACGCGAGACGGTGTGCGAAGCAGGCGAGCAGATCGCGACGGTAGCGGGCGGGGAGAAGGGTCAGGCAGTGAATCCCGAAGGGCCGAAGGAAGTCGTCCTGGACAAGGGTTATCACAGTAACGAAATGCTGGTGGAATTGGCAGACTGGCAGGTGCGCAGTTATTGTTCGGAGCCCGACCGTGGGGGGCGGTGCTGGGAGGGAAAGAAGGAAGAACAAGCAGCGGTGTACGCCAACCGGCGACGGATTCAAGGCGAACGAGGGAAGAGGTTATTGCGGCAGCGGGGCGAGAAGGTGGAACGGAGCTTTGCGCACTGCTATGACACGGGCGGGATGCGACGCGTGCATCTGCGGCATCACCCGAATATTCTCAAGCGTCTGTTGGTGCACGTGGCAGCGTTCAACTTGGGACTGGTCATGCGCAGGCTTTTGGGTCGTGGGACGCCTCGGGGCCTCCAGGGCCATGATGCGGCGCTCTTTTTTATCCTTTTGCGGCTGCTAGGCGAGGTCGAGGCTTCGCCCGTGGCTTGGAAAGAGTATGCCCACTCTCTCGAACCTTTCCAAGCGCCTGGCTCGTTCCCTGAGCCTTCCAACAACCCTTTGCTCACCACCGCGAAGAGACACGTTTCTACCACGGGCTGCTATCGGGCCAGAACGTCTTTACCTGCCCAAGCCAGTGGCTGAGCTTACGGCGAAAAAAGCGATCGGCAGAATATTCGATGGAGCCGAGTTGGTCGGCAAGCCCGCCTGGGGTGAACAAGGGGACTCGAACGGAGTGGGTGTTCAGCGACCAGGTCTTCCACACCAGCCACACGTACAGGTCCAGTACACCCGGCGCGTTGGCCAGCAGGGCCACCACCTCTCGCTCCACAGGAATGCGGTGCGCGTCGATTTCTTCGTAAAACGCGTCGCTGAGAACGACGACGTTT
>JBEKOS010000569.1:0-4362 GCA_049521535.1 Terriglobales bacterium
ATTGCGAAGAATATGGCTGCGGTGTTGCCTTTGAGCTGAGACCGCCCAGCGGCGGCAGCGGCCCGTGGACCGAGACCGTGCTCCACACTTTCACCGGCGGGAGCGACGGAAGCGAGCCCGAGGCCAGCCTGATCTTCGACTCCCACGGCAACCTGTACGGTACCACCGGGGCTGGCGGTGCGGACATTTACGGTGTAGTTTTTGAGCTGACGCCGAATACGGCCACCGCCGTCAGTTCCAGCATCAATCCCTCTACCGCAGGCGAGGCGGTGACGTTTTCCGCGATCGTGAGCGGGGGGGCCTCGCCCACCGGAACCGTCAGCTTTACCTCGAACGGCGCCATCATCAGCGGCTGTCCTGCGGTGACTCTCGCCTCTGGCGAGTCCAGGTGCACGACAGCATTTGGGGCGAAGGGCAGTTACTCCATTGTGGCGACCTACTCCGGCGACAGCAAGAATGCCGGCTGCAGCGGAACCCTGACCCAGGTGGTAGGAGCGACGACCACGGCGCTGACTTCCAGCCTGAATCCATCCACCTCAGGGGACTCCGTAACCGTGACCGCGACGATCGCACCGGCCGGGCCGCCGATTCCTACCGGAACCGTGAACTTTACGTCGCTGGGAACTGCCCTCAGCGGTTGCACGGACGTAACGCTCTCTGCTTCGCGCACGGCAGAGTGCACCACGTCCGCACTGCCCGTGGGGACCGACGCAATCGTGGCAAGCTACTCGGGCGATAGCAACTATCTCAGCAGCACGGGCACATTCTCGCAACTGGTCAACCCGACTCCCACGCCTGTCCAGTTCGTGCCGGTTAATCCATGCCGGGTGGTCGACACCCGCACTGCCGATGGTCCGTTTGGCGGGCCGGAACTGGCGGCAGGCGTTAGCCGGAGCTTTACGATTCCCTCGGGTCCCTGCGCCGGTATTCCCTCGACCGCGATAGCGTATTCGTTGAACGTTACGGTCGTCCCCCCCGCGCCCTTGGGATACCTGACTATCTGGCCGGCGGGGGAGGGGCAGCCGACTGTATCCACGTTGAACTCGCTGGATGGCCGCGTCAAGGCGAATGCGGCGATCGTACCGGCAGGAACGTCGGGAGCCGTAAGTGTATATGTCAACAATGCATCCAATGTATTGCTGGACATCGACGGGTATTTCGCGGCCAGTAGCAGTTCCAGCCTGGAGTTCTACCCTCTTACACCGTGCCGGGTTGCGGACACACGCAGGGCCACGGGACCGCTTGGTGGACCGTCCCTGGTTGCTGCCACAGAACGGGATTTCCCAATCCTGTCGAGTACCTGCTCCGTTCCCAGCACCGCCATGGCCTACTCGTTGAACTTCACAGTGGTGCCGCCGGCGACCGGCGACGCGTTGGATTATCTGACGGTGTGGCCAGAAGGAGAGAGCAGGCCGGTAGTGTCCACGCTGAACAATTTCACGGGAACGATTGTGGCCAACGCGGCGATTGTGCCCGCGGGCACGATGTGAATGGCTACTTTGCAGCGCCGGGAACCGGGGGGTACAACCTGTACACGTTGACGCCTTGCCGCGTGCTGGATACCCGCAAGACGACGGGTGCCTTTAGCAACACCACCCTTGTGGTAAATGTGTCCGGCAGTGCCTGTGCGCCTTCCGCCACCGACAAAGCCTATGTGTTTAACGCGACGGCAATACCGACGGGCGACCTAGGATACTTGACCTTGTGGCCGGACGGCGAGACGCAGCCAGTGGTGTCAACGCTGAACGCTGAGGATGGAGCGATTACGTCGAACATGGCCATCGTGCCGAACAGCGACGGCAAGACGGATGCCTATGCCAGTGGAACCACGCAACTGGTATTGGATATTTCGGCCTACTTTGCACCATGAGGGCCGGCTTACAAGTGGCTGCCCAACAGCCGGAACGCAAACCCGCGTAGACACCTGCTCCAGGCTTGGATTTCGTGCATTCCTCCGTTGACAGGAGTTTCCATCAGGTTCAAGATTTAAAAATATCTGTTAACAGGCCGCGTGCTGCGTGATGCTCTTGGTTTGGTGCCTTGAGAGGATTTTCAACGAGCAGGAAGGAGAATTCGCGTGCAGCTCAGGTCGGGACTTATTCGGTTGAACGGCCGTGCGATTGCAATTGCGGCGCTGCAATTGTTGCGGGCAAGAATTGCGCCCTCCATCCTGGTCACCCTGGTGATTGTCCTGCAACTGGCGCCTGCTGCGTGGGCACAGTACACGGAAAGCGCGCTCCACACCTTCACTGGCGGGAGCGACGGCAGCGTTCCTTATGCGGGCGTCATCTCAGATTCCAAGGGAAACCTTTACGGCGCCACATATTATGGCGGTAACACGTCCGCGTGCAAGGCCTCAGGGTATCCTCCGGGCTGCGGAGTGGTCTTTGAGCTGAGCCCGCCTGAAAGTGGCGGCAGTTCATGGACGGAGACCGTTCTATACAGCTTCTGTCCGGCCGGCGGCTCGCCCTGTACCGATACGGACGGCCTGAATCCCTATTCCAGTCTGGTCTTCGATTCTGGCGGCAATCTATACGGCACCACCGTCAGCGGGGGCGTAAACAGTTCTGGAACGGTCTTCAAACTTAGCCCACCCGGCAGCGGCGTCGGCCCTTGGACAGAAACCGTTCTGTACAACTTCTGTTCGGTCAACAACCCGGTCGATTGCTTCGACGGGTCATATCCTTACGGCAACCTGATTTTCGACTCCAAGGGTAACCTCTATGGCACGGCCGCTGCTGGCGGTGGTCCCTATGAAGATGAGTGCTCCAATTCCTGCGGTTTGGTATTTGAATTGAGTCCACCCAGCGGCGGCAGCGGCCCTTGGACGGAAACCGTCCTGGCAAGTTTCGGCGGGATTGACTCGGGCGGCACTCCTTACGCAGGCCTGGTTTTTGATTCCAAAGGCAATCTTTACGGCACGCTTTTTTCCGGGAATGGCGGTGGCGACTACGACGACGGTGTGGTTTTTGAGTTGAGCCCGACCGATAGCGGCAGCGGGCCATGGACTGAGACTGTACCTTACAGTTTCAGCGGTACCGGCGGGTCCAATCCCTTCGCCGGACTTACGTTCGATTCCAAGGGCAACCTCTATGGGACAACCGAGGGTGGAGGCGCCATTGGCGGCGGTGTGGTTTTTCAGCTTACCCCGCCCAGCGATGGCAGCGGCCCCTGGACCGAAACCTTGCCGTACAGTTTCAAGGGCGGCAGCGACGGAGGAACCCCTGACGGCACGCTCATCGTAAGCGCCCAGGGCAACCTCTACGGCACCACTTTGACCGGCGGCACGAACCGGTACGGCTGCTCTGGTGCGGGAATAGACGGCTGTGGTGTCGCCTTCGAGTTGCGACCGCCAAGCAGCGGCAGCGGTGCCTGGACCGAGACCGTTCTGTATACCTTTACCGGCGAGAGCGATGGTGCGCTTCCCCATGCGGGCCTGACCATCGATTCCCGAGGCAACCTGTACGGCAGTGCATCGGCCGGCGGTGATACCACCACCGCCAACTGTCCGGGAGGCATTCTGGTCCAACCAGGCTGCGGTGTACTCTTCGAACTGGCGCCAAACACTGCCACTGCGGTAAGCTCCAGCCTGAACCCGTCCCCGGTGGGGAAATCGGTCACCTTCACTGCGACCGTAAGCGGAGGTTCTTCGCCGACCGGCACCGTCACCTTTACCTCGAATGGAGCGGCCCTCAGCGGCTGTTCTGCAGTGGTGCTCGCCTCCAATCACGCAGCGTGTTCCACGGTATTCGCCGTGGTTGGCGCTTACTCAATCGCGGCGAGTTATTCCGGCGATGCGAAGAATGGCGCCAGCGCCGGCACCCTGACTCAAGTGGTCAGCTTGCCCCTCACGACCACGACAGTCACTTCCAGCGCCAATCCTTCCACTTCAGGGGAGTCTCTCACCCTGACAGCAACCGTCGCGCCCGCCGGACCGCCCACCCCGACCGGAAGCGTAGAATTTACCGCGCTTGGGACTGTCCTAAGTGGGTGTTCTGCGGTAACGCTGTCTTCCTCGCGCATCGCGACCTGCACTACCTCCACACTTCCGGTGGGAACCGATGCTATCGTGGCGACCTACTCGGGCGATAGCAATTACTCGGGCAGCAGCGGCACTCTCTCGCAACTGGTGAATCCGGTTCCGATGCCAGTGCAGTTCTTTTCCGTGACGCCATGCCGGGTGGTCGATACCCGCGAAGCCATTGGTCCGTTCGGCGGTCCGGAACTCGCGGCTGGCGCTACCCGCAGCTTTACGATTCCCTCGGGTCCCTGCGCCGGTATTCCCTCGACCGCGGTAGCGTATTCGTTGAACGTTACGGTTGTCCCGCCTGCGGCCTTGGGATACCTGACGATCTGGCCGGC
>JBEKOS010000570.1:0-3048 GCA_049521535.1 Terriglobales bacterium
TTCAAAAGTGAAAGGGCGCTTGCCCGGGGCCTGCGCGAACAGCAACGATGAAAAGAATAAGACCAGAGATAGATAACGACGCATAACTCATTCTCCAGAAATCCTGCTTGCAGGAAGCGCAAGTGTAAATGAAATGGGGGGTTCGATTTCAAGGGCTCTGACGCTGCGGCGGGCCAATGCCGTTAGGTCCGTAATACTCGCAAAGCTCAACCAGTCCTGGACGCATCTGTTTTTCTTTCCGGTCCGTTCGAGGGATTCTTGAGGCACTTGAGAAAAATTTATCTCGCAGGTCGCGGACCGTTAAGCGGTGAATGTGAAATCATGAGAAGGCGCTCAAATAATGTTCTGGATTTGCCTTGAGAGTTGCTTGCGGGGTTCTTGTCCGAGCAAGACTTCTGACATCCTGGGCGCAGCGATGGATCCGTGCATTTTGCGGGTGGCCTAATAGTACTGCGTCGGTGATGCGCGCTGCAGATAAACTTCAGCAGAAAAGGGAGATGTGCAGCCATGATTGAAAGACTAAAAGACAGCAGGGAAGAGGCGATCGGCTTCAAGGTTGTCGGCAAGATAACCGGAGATGACGTCAAAGCATTTGAACCGCAGATTGAATTCGTTATTGCCAGAAAGAAAGGACGGCCGATCGGGATCCTTGCGGACGTCTCGCAAATGGAAGGCGCCGACTGGAGCGCGCGCTGGAATGAGATGCGTTTTCTCCAGAAACACACCGACCACATCGCGCGCATGGCGGTGGTCGGCGCCGACAAATGGGAGGAAATCGTGGCGTTGGTCATAGCCGGTGCCGCCGTTCTTCAGGCCGAAACCCGCTATTTCACGAGCGAGGAGATTGAGGCTGCCTGGGAGTGGGCCAGATCGAGCAAACATGCAGAACGCGTGCCCGTTCGAACCATGTACGAGGGCACAGGTCTTTTTAAGGACTATCACCCTGAGTACACCGGCCTGTAACCTGGTGGCTGAAATTTCCGCGCGGGGGAACGCAGATCATCTCAAACCAATCGCTTCTCTGGTCGTAGCGGCGGCCGGCAAGACCGCCGCTACAACCGGCCCGAGGCCGGCACTACACTACGGCGCAAAGTAAGCTGAGATATCCAGCACAAGCTGCGTGGTGCCACTGGCAAACGCGTCTGTCTTTCCGTTCTTATTCGGCACAATTGCCATATTGGAAGTGATGTCGCCATCCGCGGCATTCAGGGTCGAGACCACCGGTTGCGATTCGCTGTCCGGCCAGAGAGTCAAGTATCCCAGGTCGCCCGACGGCACCACCGTGGCATTAAAGACATATGCCTGCGCTGTGCTCGGCGGCTCACACTGGCTGCTGGCGACATCTACCACCAGGGTAGTGTTGCTGAAGGCGCCGGTGGTTTTCCTCGTGTCCAGCACGCGGCACGGCGTTAGCGCATAGAGTTGCAGTCCGCTCGTTCCCGGCGCCGCAAAATATCCGTTGACATCGATCACCAGGTTGGTGGCATTGCTCGGATACACCGCTACACCGCCGCCCGTGCCCGCCGGTACGATAGCGGCATTGGCAACGATTGTTCCCGTCAGGTCGTTGAGCGTGGATACCACGGGCTGCGTTTCTCCCTGGGGCCAAACCGTCAGGTACCCGAGGTCTCCTCCCGTGGGCGGTATCGCCGTGAAATTCAGAGAATACGCCTTCGCGGCACTGGGAATAGAGCAAGTGCTGGACAGGATGGGGAAATCGCGTTCGGTGGCGGCAACCAGTGCGGGCCCACCCAACGGTCCGGTGGCCTTGCGCGTATCGGCGACCCGGCATGGAGTCAGGGGATAAAACTCCAGCGAGGTAGTGCTGCTGGACTCAAAATACCCGTTGATATCCAGCACCACATTGGTCGTGTTGTTGACGTATACGCTAACCGCGCCTCCGGTTCCAGCCGGAACGATCGCGGCGTTCGCCTTGATGCGGCCATCCAGTGAGTTCAGCGTTGAAACCGTTGGCTGTCCTTCACCAGCCGGCCAAATCGTCAGGTAACCCAGCGGGCCGGGCGGCACCACTGTAACATTCAGCGAATATGCCGTCGCGGTTGTGGGAATGCCGGTGCACGGACCGGAGGGAATCGCGAAGTTCCGCGATGTGCCGCCGGTGATCGCCGGCCCGCCGAAATCACCGTAGTCGGTCCGCGTATCCACCACCCTGCACGGCGTGACGGACACGAACTGCACGGCCGATGCCGCCGGGTTGACCAGTTGCGACAGCGTGCTGGTGGCGCCGGCATAGGTCGTATCTCCCAAGTAGGCCCCCGCAATCGCGTCGGTCCCGGCTGCCAGCGTGGAAGTGGTGCACACGGCGGTGTGCGAAGACGAAAGGGCGACTGCCGTGCAGCCGGTGATGGCCGTTCCAAGCGAGGTGAAGCTCACCGTTCCCGTAGGAGTGGGCGATCCGGACGAGGTAACACTCATGGTAAATGTGACCGCTTGTCCTGCGATCGAAGGGTTCAGGCTGGAGGTCAAGGCCGTGGTAGCGGAGGTCTTTACCGTGAGCGAAGCACTGCCATTGGAGGGCGCGTCGTTCGCGCCATCCCCGCTGAAGCAGGCAGTCGCGCTCCTGGTTCCAATGCCGCCAAGCTGCGTCCCGGTTACTCCGGCCAGCGATGCCGCAGCGTTACAAGTGGTGGTGCAGCCGGAAGCCGGAACCAGTGCGGCGGTGCCCAGCGCAGTGCCGCTGCATGAGGTTCCCGCGTAGAAGCTAACGGTCCCCAGCGGCGGAGCTATACCGCCGCGGCCGGTAGCTGTTACCGTCGCGGTAAGCGTTGTCGGGCCGGATACGCCAACCGTAGCAGGATTGGCTGCAAGCGTCGTGGTGCTGGCAAATTGCGGAGTGACTTTTCTCCAGTTCTGCACCAGGTTGGTGATGTTGAAGCTGCCCAAACCGGTGGCCGCGTCATATCCTGCGCTCTGCGGAAAGGCGACATTGAGCGCCGAGGTCGAAGTGGAGAGCAAACCGTAGGTGTCACCCGTCGTATTGGTAAAGCAGTTGGTACTGCCTGTATTGCAGGGCTGATCGTTGTTTTC
>JBEKOS010000571.1:0-4732 GCA_049521535.1 Terriglobales bacterium
TCCTCTCCCACCTGGAGTTCCAACCCGGTCGTATAGGTCATGTTCGGCCCGTCGCTCCCTGGTCTCCGGGCGAAAACGGTGAGAGCGAGGACGGTGCTATATGCGCCGTCCCCGGCGAAACATAAGCGAGAAACTTCATGGCGACATGTTGCCGTTGTCGCTCCGATCTGAATGAGTGACCAGTAGCGAACGAGTGCGAGCGCAACATCCCGATCCGGCAATGGAGCACGGAGGATGAAATGATTGTCGCCATGCACCAGAATGCCCACCATAGCGATTTCATGCCTGAAGGCGCGGGTCCGGAACCGGATAACCGATCGCAAAGTGGTAAACGACCTGTCCCTGCTCGGGCGTCAGGTTGAGATAACGGTGTACTTCGTCATCGTAGAACGCGCCAATTCCGGTCGCCCCCAGCCCGAGCGCTTCCGCGGCGAGATACAAGCGATGGCCGATGGCGCCGGCTTCGAAATGAACATAGCGGTAACCACGATTACCATGGACGCGGGCGGCCTGATCGAGATTGCCGATCATGGAGAACGCTACGCATGCGTTACCGGCGAGCTCCTGCCCCAAGCTCAGACCTGCGGCCGCGACCCGCTGGTCGCCACTCCTGATCTGCTCCAACTCGGCATGCTCAGTCCAGAATCTGTACACACCGGGTTGCAGCCCCTCAACGCGATGGGCGTACAAATAGAGCTGGATGAAACGTGCGCCGGCAAAATCAGCGTAAAACGGCCGGATCGTCACAGCGAGGATGGCCGAGAGTTGCGGCAACGACATCGATTGCATCCCACCGAGAAAGTTGAGTGCCGAACGCCGCATTCTGGCAACCTCGCCAAAAGTGCGCCGCGATGAAGCCGGGGCAGGCAACTTGATCTCACCGGCCCCGGTGGGAGCCGGCTCGGCGGGGGTGCCGTGGCTCGCGCGGTTACTGAGCTTCGTGGCGTTATGAATCTCGTCAATCGACGGGTACACGATTGTTTCCTTCGAGAGCTGATTGGGGTGCCCGCCGTACCAAACGGTTTCGCGGGCGTCTGGTTCGCGCACGGGAATGGACCCGCCCCGCACTTCGACAATGAGCATCGGCCACTCATCCTGGTGCAGCCGGCAGAACTGTGCGACTTCATCGTCAGGGAAATGACCGGTGGCAAAGGTATCGCATCCCATGGCTCGGGCGGCGAGCGCGAGTGCCTGCCAGGCGTGCCCGATGTCGTGTAAGCAGTATCGATATGCCCGGTCATGGTACTTCCATGCCTCGCGCCACGCAATGCTGGTCAGAACAAACACGATTGGCGCGGAGCTGCCGGCCAACTTCATTTCGGGATCGCCCCGCGCGCGCTGCTCGGCCATGTGCGCAGCGGGACGGTAATGATACAGCCCATCGGGCCACTCCTTCAGGCCTCGTGCGAGGAAGTGGAATTCGGTCGGGTGCAGATTCCCCGAGGATGGATTCACGCGCAACGCATACCGGTATCCGGTTGCCGGAACGCTCTTGGACGCGCTGATCGCAGCGGAATAGAACAGCAATTGCGAAAGGAACGTCGAGCCGTCACCGGGAGATGTGGCGCCGGGGACGCCGTCAAGCACTTCGAGCGCCGGCGTTTCAGGGACTGGTGGATCTGCCCGCAGATCGAGCACCGGCACGCCCTCGTAGTGACGGAACGGATCGGGCATATTCGCCCAGTCGAGGACGTGTTGCCGTTGTCTTAACGATTCAACGCTGTGCTTGGTAGAGTCGTGATATTCGCGCCATGTCATGGCCGAAAGATGGGCGTCGTTGCCAGCCGAGGCAGATGCATTGTCGCTGCTCGATCTTAGCAATCGAAACTCGTCGCGGCATACCAGGTAAGGGATCGTTGCGATCCTGACGAACACTGTGCCGGCGCCCCGCGAGACTAGTTAAAAAAGCCTGCCGGAGCGCTACCGCTCCGCGGGCGTCAACGCTCGCATCTGAGCTTTCGTGGAGGACCCTCGGGAATCACGCGCCTTACCTTGAGGTCGGTGAATCGCTGGAGCGCTCTCCACGCTGCATCTCTGGCAGCAAGTTCGGCTTAGGGGACTCGGGCGCCCGATCTCGCCCGCCGGAGCGATCGTTGCTTCTTCGTTACTCAGTTTACGGATTCGTCGTGAGTGGATCGCCATCCGCGGTGTGCGCAAACTCAGAGTGCGCCGACCCGGCTTGCGACCTAATCGCGGGGATTGCCTTCAACGCGATTCTGCATTTACTCACATTTCAAAATTGTCTCTGCCAGAAAGCATCGAAGAACGGTTAGCGCTCTCGCTCGAAGGCATCGATGGGATTATGGAATCGTCGCCAACATACATTTTCGAGCAGCGGGATTGGCGCAAAAAGTCGAAAGTCTGCGGGTTCCCCTATCAACGAGGCCTGAGGAATGTCTATACGCCAGAAGGAACAACACCGCATAGGACGCATCGGATGGCTGCGCGCCGCGGTATTGGGCGCCAACGATGGCATCCTTTCAACAGCCAGTCTGGTACTCGGCGTGGCCGCTGCGCATGCGACCCACACCAACATATTGGCGGCAGGGGTCGCGGGGCTGGTCGCCGGGGCGATGTCGATGGCTGCCGGTGAGTATGTGTCAGTGCATTCACAGGCAGATACCGAACATGCCGCACTCGAGCAGGAACGCATAGAACTCAAAGCGGACGCCCACGGCGAGCACAAGGAACTGGCCGCAATCTATGTCACTCGCGGGCTCGATCCCGCGCTCGCGAAACAGGTTGCCGAGCAACTGATGGCCCATGATGCCCTGGGCGCGCACGCCCGCGATGAACTCGGCATCTCCAAAACACTCAAGGCGCGGCCGATTCAGGCTGCACTGGCGTCAGCTGGCAGCTTCGCTGTTGGATCGGCCATGCCGCTCCTGGTCACAGCGTTGACGCCGCAGGCGAGTCTGATTCCCCTTGTCGCGGGCACCTCGTTGGCGTTCCTGGCGCTTTTGGGTGGTTTGTCCGCACGCGCGGGCGGAGCGGGAATTACAATGGGCGCAGTGCGCGTTACCTTCTGGGGCGCACTGGCCATAGTCGAAGTGGCTTTTTGGTGGCGTGTCTGGATCTCGTTGACGACTTGTTGAGTGTTTGGGATGTTCTGGGCTAGGTATCGAGTTGCGCACGCTGACGTTCCGTATCGACGGTCCCGGTCAGGGTCACCACTTCATTCTTTACCGTGTGGCTGATGCCTGTTTTGTAGCCGTTTGAAATCAGGGCTGCATCGAGGTTTTTGTCGATACCTTCGTCGAGGTCGGTATTCATAGCCTTTGTGGGCCCCGAATCTTTCAAAGGCAGAATGGCCAATTGATTCGCGACAACCCGGTCCGCAGCGAGCGATTGGGCGATCTGACCGGCAGTTGCTTTCTCGGCATCGGTGGCGACATGACCGCCGAGCGTTACAACACCCTTGTCGCGATCCTGCGTTACGGAGACCCGTTCGAGGCCCGCCCGATCCAGCGATTTGCGGATGCTCTCGGCTACTGCCGGGGCTTTTGGCGTGCTCGAACAGTCCGCGAGCAATCCTATTGCGAGTAACGTGGTGACGATTCTGAACATAGAGTGACCGCGCGGACGTTATCGCACGTCGAGGGCGCGGTGATCTTCAGGCCATTTGCTTCTCAAGGAGAATTCTCAGTTCCTGGCCCGCGGCGTGCCTGTGCTCTGTCATGTCATCCACGATCACGGATCTGCTTGCGACCACCATGGAAGAGCCTCTCGCGCGCCTGGTGGCTTTCGAGCCAACCACGTTTCCGGTATTGAGCGTTTACCTGAACATGCAGTCCGACGGGCACGGGCGCGCGACCGACGCACTGCCGTATCTTCATCGCGAATTCAAAGCTCTCGCCAAAACCTGGGCGCCGAGTTCTCCCGAGCGCCACAGTTTCGACCGGGACGTGGACCGAATCGTTTCGTATGTCACCGACAAGATCGACCCCGCGGCTAACGGGGTCGCCATTTTCGCGTGTTGGAACACGGAAGAATTCTTCGAGGCAATCCAGTTGACGAGCCCGGTCAGCGATAACCGCGTCTACGCCTATAACCAGCCTCATCTGTATCATCTGGCCCGTCTCGATGAGCAATACCCGCGATACGCCGCGGTGCTTACGGATACTAACGCCGCGCGTATCTTCGTCTTCGGGCTGGGCCATGTCATCGATGCGGAGGAGGTTAGTGGAAAGAAGGTTCATCGAGTGAAGGTCGGAGGATGGTCGCAGGCCCGCTACCAGAGGCGTGCGGGGAATGCGCACCAGGAACACGCCAAAGAGGTCATTGAACACCTGGCTCGGATTGTTCGCGATGACAACGTAAGTCATATCATCCTGGCCGGAGATTCGGTTGTGATTCCGCTCCTGCAGGAACAACTTCCTCCGGAAATGGTCCCCATGGTGGAGGTGATGAAGCTGGATATTCATGCATCCGACCAGGATATTCTGACCGCGACGCTCGCAAAACTACAGGAGCAGGAAGTCAAAACCGCAGCGGAAAAAGTGGACCGGCTGATGCATCAATACCGCGCCCGCGGACTGGCGGTAATCGGGCCGCATGAGACCCTCGAAGCTTTGGCCAACGGGCAAGTCGAAGAGTTGCTCATCAGCGGCGCGCTCGATGCGAGCCATCCGCCGACGGAGGCAGTGGAAGCCATCCTCGCGCCGGAGATCCCCGATGCGGCGGGAGAGACCGAAAGCGAAGCGCCGCGGCAAGCGTCCCTGCCCGATCTGCT
>JBEKOS010000572.1:0-3036 GCA_049521535.1 Terriglobales bacterium
GATCCTGCTGTTTAACAACCGGATCTACGGGCTGACCAAGGGCCAATACTCGCCGACATCTGAGGTCGGCAAGGTCACCAAGTCGACGCCGATGGGTTCGCTGGACCACCCGTTCAACCCGGCCTCGTTGGCGTTGGGCGCCGAGGCAACCTTCGTTGGCCGGGCACTGGACTCCGACCGCAATGGTCTGACCGAGGTGTTGCGCGGCGCGGCCGAGCATCGCGGCGCCGCAGTGGTCGAAATCCTGCAGGACTGCCCGATCTTCAACGACGGCTCATTCGACGCGCTGCGCAAGGAGGGCGCCGAAGACCGGGTCATCAACATCCGCCACGGCGAGCCAATTGTGTTCGGCGCCAACGGCGAATACTGCGTGGTGAAGTCCGGCTTCGGCCTTGAGGTGGCCAAGACGGCCGACGTCGCGGTCGACGAGATCGTGGTGCACGACGCGCACGCCGACAATTCCGCCTACGCGTTTGCCCTGTCGCGGCTGTCCGATCAAAACCTCGACCACACGGTGCTGGGCATCTTCCGAAGCATCAACCGACCCACCTACGACGACGCGGCCCGCTCTCAGGTCCGCGCCGCCCGATCATCAACTCCGTTCGATGCCACTGCGCTGCAATCGTTGTTGCGCGGGCGCGACACCTGGACTGTCGACTAAGCTGCGCTGGTGCCCGAAACATTGTCACTGGCCGGAGTAGTGCTGGCTGGAGGTGAATCGCGGCGGATGGGTCGCGACAAAGCCACTCTGCCGGGGCCCGGAGGAAGTGGCACGCTGGCCGAATATGTCGTCGGCGTCGTCACCCAGCGCTGCGAGCCGGTTTTCGTCGTGGCCGCCAAGGGACAACCGCTGCCCGCCCTGCAGGCTCGCGTGCTGCGCGACGAAATACAGGGACTGGGGCCGCTGCCGGCAACCGGATTGGGCCTACGCGCGGCTGCGGAGGCCGGCGCGCGGTACGCCTTTGTGTGTGCCGTCGACATGCCGCTTCTCACAGTCGAATTGGTCGACGATCTCGTACACCTCGCCACTGAGACCGATGCCGAAGTGGTGATGCCGTGGGACGGCCGCAGCCACTACCTGGCGTCGTTGTACCGGACCGATCTGGCCGACCGGATTGACGCGTTGATTGCCGCCGGTGAGAGCAGGATGAGTGCCTTGATCGATGCCTCCGATGCTCAGCAGATCGTGCTGCCGGATTCGCGCCTAGTGACCAACGTGAACACGGACGCCGACTTTCGCGCGCTGGTGCGCCCGGGAGCCTGAGCGGCTTCGTACAATTAAGTCAGTTCTTCCTGCAATTTCTCTGTATGATTCCGCGCCTTTCGCATTTCCTCGTTAACTGATTATTCATTCGAAACGTTATTGGCATGTCCATGTCCAGCCGGTAATTGCCGGAGCCGACTTCGTGATTAACTCGGCGCGCCGCCTTCTCGGGCATCGTATAGCGCTGGGGCACAGGCAATCTGGGCCGCCGGATGCCGCCGATCGCGGATTCCATCGGGTGCGGGGTTGGCAATCGGGCCCGGAATATACCGCCCGAACATTTCCCAGCAAATTGCGTAGTGCAAATTCAGGGGGCCGATCCGTCGGACCGGGAAGCCGGGGTGTCGGCGCCGTTCCGGTGGGCGAGAAGGCCATGGCTTCGACCGGACGTTACAGCTAAAACTCTTGTGGCAGAACGCAACTCAAGGAAAGCCGTGACCTAGACGCGTTTGCATATCGCTAACGCAGCTCCGCCGCAGGCCTTCTCGCCCGTCGATGCTTATCCGGTTCCGTGGATCAGGTTGCCGTAAAACGTGTTTGAGCTGCAGTGATGCGTTGTGAAGTGGTACAGAACACGGTGGCCACGGACTGTGGGCGAGCTCACGACGGCGCCATTGCCGGCCGCCGAGAGGCCTGCGCGGCCTTCTTGTGGGATGGCGTTCCGCCGTGTGGCAAAACGCGTGGCCCAACTCACAAATTGTATGTGATTCGGATCACAATTGTGTAGTGTCCGCGACCCATGGATAAGTGCAAGAAAGGCGTGTTTGACCTGCGTGAATATTTCTGTGGGTGCGTCGTGATCGGCCCGTTATCGGATTGAGATATCGGTGTGTCGGATATGACGAATGCAATCGGGTCTCCTACTGTGCCTTTTAGCCCAAACGGGTTAATTAAAAATTAAATCCACGAATCCGCGTGTGAGCGGGGCTGCGAGCGGTGATGGCCGCACCAGCCAGCGGCTACTAGCCGACTGGGCAGATCGTGCCCGCCGCTGTCGTGCCCGAACGAGACGGCACGAGCCAAAGCACCTATTTCACATCGACATAGCAGCTCAACCCACCCCGGTGGGTTGGCCTCGGCGCGCGCGCATGCGAAAGGAACACTTTGAATAACGTCCGCAAGACGCTCATGCTGGCCGCGGTCACCGGGACGCTCTTAGCTGTGCCGTCCGCCTCCGCTAACGCGGAACCGATGGGCTTTGACCCGAACGTTGCTCCCGCGGCGCCTGCCCCAGATGCACCGCCGCCACCGCCGGCTCCTGACGCTCCGCCACCGCCGGCTCCTGACGCTCCGCCGCCGCCCGCTCCGGACGCTCCGGCTCCCGACGCCCCCGCGCCGATCAAGGCGTACAGCGTGAACTGGGACGCCATTGCGCAGTGCGAGTCGGGCGGAAACTGGGGAATCAGCACCGGTAACGGCTTCTCCGGCGGCCTGCAGTTCACGCCCAGCACCTGGCACTCCAACGGCGGCTCGGGTTCCCCGAACGGCGCCAGCCGTGAGGAGCAGATCCGGGTGGCTGAGAATGTGCTGCACTCGCAGGGCATCCGCGCCTGGCCGGTCTGCGGCCGTCGCGGCTGACCGACTACTATCTTCGGCGGCCTCGCCGTCGTACCTAACAACAGGAAATGCCGGGCTTCGTGCCCGGCATTTCCTGTTAAACATGCAGTTCATAGCGTCTAAGCATTTCGCTTAGTTACTGCGTCAAGAAGGCTCTCGTATCGATCACCCGCGTGCTCTTCCAGCGTACTACCGAGTCGGGGCGCGACCGCCCC
>JBEKOS010000573.1:0-3033 GCA_049521535.1 Terriglobales bacterium
AATACGTCCTGGTGTAAACTTTTTTCATCGAGGCATTCATGACATCCCTTCTTGAACGAGAGATTAAAAAAAGGCCTGTCCATGTGAATCTATCCGGCCGCATTCTATTTCTAACTGAAGACCCCGAACTAATTAGGCGGCAGCTTGCCGGCGAAGATCTCCAGTGGGATACGTCACATCCGGAGCGCAATCCTAAGCTGCGCGACGATATATCAACCGACGAGATCACGCCCGCGCACATTTGTTTCTTTTTTGACGAAACCCTGGGCGAATTTCCATACACCGGACTGAAGTGCGGTAACCAGTTGCCGATCCAGCGCGGCGATGTCAAGCGTGGAAATTTCGTGTGCGCGATTAGCGGCAAGCGCCGGGGCAAGGGTTCCAGCCGAGAGCAGTCGCCTTATGCGGAACGTTCAGCGGGCATTCAGCTTGTGGTGGCAGAGAACATCGAACGTATCTACAAGCAAAACTGCCAGAACCTCGGCGTATTGACCTCTACCAACTTTGGGCTGATCGATAAAATCCGGAAGGGCGAAGAAATCCCGCTTGGCGAATTCACGCAGGGCGAGGATGAAATCACGCGCCAAATCATCGAGCATGGTGGTTTGTTTACCTTCAATGTCGCCCGCATGCAGAAGAAGGTCTTCCTGCCGCCCATCAAGACTGGCGTTAGGCCTATGACTGTCGCCGAGAAGATCTTTGCCCGTCATATGGTCAACGAACCTGGCGGAGTCGGTGTACCTACCGTGCAACCCGGTGACTCCGGGTTTGCGCGTACCGATTTGCGCTTCAGTCATGAATACGTGACCCCGATGGCGGCCATTTTCTATGAGCAACTTGTCGGCCGGGAGTCGCCGGTGAACGATGCCTCGTCCATCGTCTTCTTCCGCGATCATCTTACGTTTCTTGACGATGTGCTTTCGGAAGAGAAGCGCAAAATGGGTTTGCTGGACTTGGCCACTCAGCTCAAGCTGAAGCAGATGGATTTCGCCAAATCTCGCGGCATTAAGTTGCATGGTGAACTCACCGACCGCAAGGGTTCGGAAGGCATTTGCCATTCGATTGTTCTGGAAAGTTATGTGTTGCCGGGACAATTGGTAGTGGGTTCCGATTCGCACACCCCACATTCGGGAGCGATTGGCGCGGTGGCGTTCGGCATCGGGACGACGGATGTGTTCAACTCCTGGATCACCAAGGACGTCCGTGTCAAAGTGCCCGAATCTGTAAGGGTCGTCGTACGCGGCAGAACGCAGGCCAACGTAACGGCCAAGGATCTTATTTTGAAAATCCTGAGCCTCAATTATGTGCGAAGTGGCAAGGCGCTGGCGAAGGTTATCGAATATGCGGGCGAGGCCGTCGAGGAACTGAGTGTTGACGAGCGGGCCACCATGACCAATATGGCCGCCGAGATTGGTGGGTTCACCGGCATCGTGGCGCCGGACGCCAAAGTAGTGGAATTCCTGGTGGAACGACGGGGCATGACACGAGCACAGGCCGAGGCGATGATTGCCGGCGTCGCTAGCGACCCAGGTGCAGAATATGCCGAGGTCATTGAACTAGATGCCGCGGAAATTTTCCCTATGGTGGCGGCTCCAGGCGATCCCGGCAATGGCAAATTCGTTCGCGATCTCACTGTCCCCATTCCAGTAGAAATTGCCTATGGAGGCACCTGCACTGCGGGGAAAAACGAAGACATGGATATGTACGCACGCGTCCTTGCCAATGCTCTGGCCCAGGGCAGGCAAGTGGCATCGACTTGCCAGTTCTTCATTCAATTTGGCTCACAGGAAACCCGCGAGTACTGCGTACGGAAAGGCTATCTCGACGTGTTCCAGCGCGCGGGCGCCAAGGTGATTGAGCCCAGTTGCGGCGCGTGTATCAATGCCGGTCCAGGAGTCAGCACCCGGCAGGATCAGATAGTTATCAGCGCTCAGAATCGCAATTTTCCAGGGCGTAGCGGGCCGGGACAGATGTACCTGGCTTCGCCGCTAACAGTCGCGGCCAGTGCCGTCGCGGGTTACGTCGTTGAATACGAGCCGGCAGGAATGCGCGAATTACTAGAGGCAAAAAAATAGCTGTAGATTGGTTCAGCTCCGCAGCTTATTTTTCAAGTCGGCTCGGCCGGAATTTGCTAAGATGAACAGTCGTACCCAGACGGTAAGGAATTGATAATTCGATTGGGTCCGGTGGAGTGGACTATTCGCGATTACTTAATTCCGCACGACCTCAATACTAAATTCCTCTAAGGGAGTGAGAATCAATGGCATACGTGATCGCGGAACCCTGCATCGGCACCAAGGACACGGCCTGTGTGGATGCTTGCCCGGTGGATTGCATCCATCCAAAGAAAGACGAAGAGGCCTATGCCACTTCTGAATTGCTTTATATCGATCCGGTAGAGTGCATCGACTGCGGCGCATGCGTGCCGGTTTGCCCGGTTTCCGCCATTTTCGCGCTGGATGATCTTCCGGAAAAGTGGAGCGAGTTCACCGCGAAGAACGCCGCTTACTACGGTCGCTAGGCAGCGTTCGGCCCCGGAGTTTCCATCGACGGCGCGCATCCCGACGGGGTGCGCGCCTTTGTGTCTGCTGCCATGCCGCTCAAGGACTCTGATGCTATTGTGCTTCGCAGCTATCCGCTTCGTGAAGCGGACCTGTTGGTCAACTTTTTCACGCGGAGCGAGGGCAAGTTGCGCGGGGTGGCACGTCACGCCATGAAGTCACGGCAGCGATTCGGGGGGGCGCTGGAGCCGCTTACACGAGTGCGGGTGTATTGGGAAGATCGGGAGGGCCAGGAGTTGGCCCGCATTGATTCCTGCGATGTGCTCGCCTCTCCGCTTTCGGAGCGTGTGGACTACCCACGCGCGGTCGCATTGGCGCATGTAGCGGAAGTTCTCGATGAGGTGCTGCCCGACCGCGAGGCGAATGACGCTATGTTCCGCCTTGCGTCCGCAGTGCTTCCCTCATTGCGACCGGCCGAGATCTGGGCTGCGTTAACCTACTTCGACCTATGGATTGTCCGTCTGACGGGTTT
>JBEKOS010000574.1:0-5261 GCA_049521535.1 Terriglobales bacterium
GTGATGGTGACGCTAACCGCGACGGATCCCGGATCCGGCAGTACGGGCAGCGGCGTGTACTACACCGCTTATGAGGTGGATAGTGGTGGGTATTACCTCTACACGGGGACGTTTACCGTCAGCGCGATCGGCAGCCACACCGTTTACTTTTACAGCGTGGACAATGCCGGCAACGTGGAAAGCACGGTATCGACCAGCTTCACGGTCCTGAACGCCACCAGTGCAACTCTCACTTCCTCGGCGAATCCATCCACCGGCGGCGAGACGGTCACGTTCACGGCCACGGTAAAACCCGCCGCCGGCGGGACTCCTACCGGATACATAACTTTCTACAACGGCTCGACCTCCATTGGAATCCTTGCCCTGAGCGGGGGCGTAGCCAAACTCAACTATTCGGCACTGACGGCTGGGACGCACAGCATGACTGCCGTCTACGCTGGTTCCTCGACGGACGCGACCAGCACGTCGGCGGCGCTCTCCCAGGTGGTGAACTACGATACTACGACCACTGTGTTGACCGCCTCGCCTAACCCGTCCACGTCGGGCCAAACTGTGGCCTTAACTGCCACGGTGACGCCGCACAACGTCGTGGCGGCGACGGGTGAAGTATCGTTCTACAGCGGCACCACGCTGCTGGGCAATGTGGCTTTGTCCGGGGGAGTGGCGACTCTCAACCACGCCTTCACCGGAGGAAGCTACAGCCTCTCGGCCAAATATGATGGTTCGAACTATAAGAGCGCGAGCACGTCGCCTGCGGTCACCCAGACGGTGAGCAAACTGATGTCGGGCACGGCGCTGGCTTCCAGCCTGAATCCGTCGGTCTATGGCCAATCAGTGACCTTCACGGCGACCGTTACGCCTTCCGGTCCGCCGGCGCCGACGGGCACGGTGGCCTTCAGTTCGAACGGCACAGCCATGACCGGCTGTTCGGCAGTCACGGTGTCTGCGACGACACATACCGCGGCGTGCACCACGACAGCGCTGGCGGTGGGGACCGACTCCATCGAGGCGGTCTACGCGGGCGACGCCAACTACCTGACCAGCGTGAGTCAGGCAACCTCGACGACGGCCGTAACTGCCTCGCCGGCCTCGCCCTCCACGGGCGGCGAGACGGTGACTTTCACTGCTACGGTAACCCCGCAATTCGGCGGCACCATCTCCGGCGACGTGACCTTCCTGAATGGCAGCACGTCGATCGGGATCGTCGCCGTAAACACGGCGGGTGTGGCCAAACTGAACTACGCGACGCTGACGGCGGGCAGCACCCACAGCATCACCGCCGTCTACGCCGGTTCGACGAACATTGCTACCAGCACCTCGCCGGTGCTGTCGTATACGGTGAACTACGACACTACGACGACGGTCTTAACCAGTTCGCCGAATCCGTCGACGACGGTGCAAAGCGTGACTCTGACGGCCACGGTGACGCCGGGTAACGGGGTGGCGGCGACCGGAGAGGTATCGTTCTACAGCGGAACCACGCTGCTAGGTAACGCAGCATTGTCTGGTGGAGTGGCCACCTTGGCTCACACGTTCACCACGACGGGAACATACAGCCTCACAGCCAAGTACGACGGTTCGTATTTCAAGAGCGCCAGCACTTCGACCGCGATCACGCAAACGGTGAATGCGGACTAAAGGGGGTGTTCGATTCCTGAATTGTTTGGCCCGGACGAAGTTGTCCGGGCCTTTTTTTGGGCGCCTTTTGAGCTCCCGCCCGCAAAGGGACACTGGGTTTTGTCTTGAAGAATTCAGAGTTCGATCGTTTTCTCCATAACTGGATCCAAATAGCCAAAGCGGGCAAACCCGGCGAGAGCTTTCTCTGCGGTTATGGCTGCCAAGCCGTATTCCGGGACTGGAGCGCTACCCGCCTTCGCGCCTCGCAGCAACCGCCTCACCTTCGACCGGACTTTTCGATCGGGTTCAAATCAGGGCCAGCACCTTCCGTTGTCCGTGGGGAGTCGCTTACGAAGCTCGTTCGCCGATCGGGGTTCGTCCCGCAGCCGCGTCAGCCGCGGGGTCAAGCCGCCCTCGTCCACAAACTTCAGCCGCTCCGGCGCGACCACACTGATTGGTGCTGCGAATTCTTCGCTCCTCTGCCGGATGACTTCCGCGTCCCGTTCCTGCGGAGGCGATACCCGACTCACCGGACCATGTCGAGACTGCGGCGGGCGTTCCGCCTGCCCAGACTGCGACCGCTGCCGTCGAATCTTCTTGTCCTAACCAAAGCTGACGCCAAACTTCTTTACCAGTTCTTCCAGTCCTGTGCCGTCTTGTTCCTACGCTGGCAAAATCTTGCAGCGCAATTCGTCCGAATAAACTCGCGGCATGGGATGTGCGTGGTTGCCGAGAGATCGCCATCTGCAGCCTACACGGTGTGCCCTTAACCCGGATATAACTACTCTGGAGACTGTACGGCAGCCAAGACTTGGGAAGCAGGTGATCGGGATAGGGGGGAACCGTCGCCCGGTCTCCCCCTCCTTCATCGCCGTACTTGCGGGTCCGCATATGGCGGTTCGGGGGTTGAGCTACGGATGCGTAGCCGGGCTTTCGATACGGTGCGTCGCTCGGGCACCTCTCGGAGTTTCAGTCCTACCGGCGTCCGCAAAGCCAAACAACATTGGATCTTCTGCCGCTTGTCGTTCCGGAGATCGGTCGATCTACTCGCCGCGCCCTTTCCGTTCGGGCCATCTTCCGGTCTACTGAAGCACTATGCCGTCTGCTGGCTTCTTTGCCGCGGCCAAGAGGAATTACTTCCCCTCAGTCACGATTCTATGACCTGTCGCAGATCTCCCGAGCTAAGTTCAACCGCCTTCAAGGCCTCAACTACCGGACTTACCACCAGTGGCCCTGCTGGATATGGGCGTCGCGATAATCGGCCCGCCCGCCTGCCATTGTAGGAATCAAATCCTGTTCTTGCACATCGGCTCGCGGCTTTGCTCCACGCTTCTTTCAGACTCGCCCTAGAGCCGTCGAACCTGCTCGGCACACAAGAAACCACCCTGCCGCACTTGCGCACCGCAGGGTGGTTTTGCCAAGGGATTAACGAGCAGCGACTAACGGCTGTTCGTCTACTGCAGGCCCGGCGCCGAGTACTTATAGCCGTTCGTGCCGCTGCCCAAATACAGGTTCACCGCCGGACCCAGGTTGATCCACTCCAACGGGCCTGCACCGCCGTTGTCTTTGGTGACACCGCCAAAAGCCGTGCTCCAGTTCGGCGCCGTTGAGCCGGAGATTCCCGGAGCCAGGACTTGCTCGATATCACCGTTGCTGTCCGTAATATAGTACCCGAGGCGATAGGACTGACTCGCTGTCCATGCCGTGTTGGCTACCGTGTCCCCGATAACGCCGCTGGTCCCGCCGTTCGCCAGCTTCAAAGCGGTCTGGCCGTTGCCGACGCCCTTATCGGTCCAGATGATGGCGCACTTGCCACCCGTCATGCAGTAGTTGGTCCCGCAGCTTACGGCGCTACCTCCCCAAGTAACATCGCTTAGCGTGTTCGGACCGATCACGTAATCGCCCGAGGGGCCGCAAATGTTGGACGTAAAGGTCACTACGCCAGCGCTGGGATTAGTCGGCGTGGCCCCGATCGTCGTTTCGTTCAGCAACGCAACCTGATAGAAGCTGGTTGCGATTGCCGTACCGGTTGCCGGCGCCGCACCGGACCAGACCACGAAATTGGCCGGTTCGCCTGCGGTCGCGGACTGGGTTCCGTTCGAACCGCCGCCCAGGCAAATTCCTCCGGTGCACGCCGTGGTGTTCCCCCAAGCAAAGTTCCCTAGCGTGCCGCCGGTTGCCGCTCCGCCCGTGTTGCAGGCGCTGGTTGGCGACAGGTTTTCATAGTTCGCATAGCCATAATAGACGTCGACACTCTCGAATCCATACGTGAAAGCGCAACTCCCGGCGGTGCCATTTCCAGCGGTAACGCTCGAGTACCCATCCGCGACTGCTGTGGAGTAGTTGGTGGTAGTACAACAGTAGTGCGTACCCGTGCCACAAACGCTGCCCGATGCGGCCTGGAAGTAAAAGTCATTCCCATAGTTGTCACCGCCGGCGGCGCCGTCACCAACGATAATGCCTGGATCACCGTGGGTATTGCAGAGATTCGACGAAGGATTCGCAGTGAACGTAAGCGTGCTCGTGGCCGTAGCGGTATTGCTTACGGCAACCAAGCTGCCCGTGCTTCCCGGCTCTGCGGCGCATACCTTGGCCACGTTGCCAGTCGCCGTAGTGGTAGCCAGCCCCAGGTTTGTCAGGTTGGCGCCGAAGTTAACCGAGTTCGCAAATTGCGTGGCATTGTCGGCCGCCACTCCGTCTATCGGATACGTGGTGGCGCTCAAAGTGCCATTAGCCCCGCCCTGAAGACAATTTTGACCGGCGGTGCACCCGGTCGTAGTGGTTCCCGACCAGGCAAAGTGACCAGTCAAGCCAGAGCTGCCGACATAAATGGAGTTGCCGACGGCACCGCGCGGATTAGCAGTCACATTAACCGCCGCTCCGCTGGAAATCGCGGCAACCCCGACGTTTTGAACTGCGTTGGCTTGCCCTATCGCAGTCGCCAGGTTGTTGGCATCATCGGCCAGGACGCCGTCGGTGGCGAAGGTGGGCGGAGAGCCCGCGCCGTTGGTAACGCCCGGCGCACCGCCGGTCAAGTTCTCGGGATTGGTGTTTAAGGCAAAGCCAGTCAAATTACCTGCCGTGCCATTTGCGCCTCCGGCGAGCACACCAGTAGTGGGGGCAAAAGTAGCCTCGTTGCTTCCGGTGCCGTCGAAGGTAATAGTGTTCCCGCCCGCTCCGCCGACAAGGGCCGTGACGGTGACCACGTGGCTGGTATTGGCGGTGCCCCCGCTCGCTCCGCTTGCGACAGCAGAAGTATTGGCGGGCTGAGCAGTATTGATACAGTTGGTGTCCGCGCACTGGGCGGGATTGCCGTTAATCGCCGCTTGGAGGTCGGCCGCGATGTAAGGTCCGCTATAGCACGACTGGTAAATCGTGTTCACCGCGGGCCCTGCCGTTTCAGTCCAGGTGTAGGTGGTACCGCCTATCGTTATGGTCGAGCCACTTGTCGGACAGTATTGCGTGGATTGCGTGATCGTGCCCGTGGCCGCCGCTGGGCTCCCATAGGTCTCCAGCGTGATCGTCGATGTATTTCTGGGACCCGTGAACAGAACCTGGCTCGTAGTGCAGGCGATGGTGCCACAGGTCCCCGAGCCGGAACTGCCGGCTACCGGGACCGCCGCACTGAAATTACGTGTGACCGC
>JBEKOS010000575.1:0-3012 GCA_049521535.1 Terriglobales bacterium
CGCGCAATGATGGCGCATCCCGCCATGCCGACGACAGCAAACCGGCAGATTCGCGTCGTCATCCTGCCCCAGCGCCGTCAGCGGCAGCAGTACTGGCAGCATCAAGAAGACGAACAACGAGATGGCGCTAAGGCGTTTCACGTAGCGAATGGCACGATCATACCAGCTTTGATGTGCAATGGATTCCATGCAAACGCCCATTGAAACTGGATGCCGCGCATAAGCAAGCAGTTCAGACAAGGTACCGGAGGCCAAGATTCTCGAACTGTTCAATCCGCCATTCAAAGGAGCATCGGTTGATCCCGAAGGAAGACTCCGAGCTTTTGGGCGTCGGAGCTACGAATGTTGTAGAAGGCGTTGCAGTTAATTTAAGGGAAAAGCCGGCGGCCCATCATCAACGCTGGATATTGGACGGAAACCTAGACAGCAGGACCCCATATTTTCGCTGGTGATTCAAGAGCGAAGGCACTCCTTGCGGGACGTCAACGAGGGCAAAACTGCGACAAAATACCGCATCCCCAATTCATGGCGAGACGGATATTCTCATTTGCGGTAACAAATTCGAAATTGCGATGATCACGGCACGTATCAATCAGGAAGCGCAGATGGACTCTAATCCGTTCGAGAAGAACACCTCCCGTGGAATGAAGTTTCATGACGATTCACAATCGACATGGGCCGGCAGTTGATTCTCAGTTGCTCATCTATCGCACCATGGAGGCGACGTGGCTAATCGGCCCTTGTACATTTCGAGAGACCCGAAGATTTGCGCTGGATGCGGTAGCACCTATGTTCTTTATCGAGATCCAAAGAGTGATGTCGGCTGGTGCAAGAAATGCCGTGAGTTGGCTCGAAGCTGCACCATCAAAAACTCAATTGCCGGACTTTCTCGCTTGGATGCTGAGTGGGAAGATTCCTACTTACGTTTTGTGCAACTGAAGGATTCATCTGGCTGGTCCGGCCAGCGATGACCCACCTTTCCCAGTGGCACGTTTACCCAATCGCTCGAGTCCAGCTTTGCCAATCCTGATCGGGAGCTTCACCAAGATTCGTGCTATGAATCTTCTTCGAGCGACTCGCAGGCAGCCATCGGCGCAACGACTGCAATGGGAATGCCGCTGCGACGCTTTACCAATCATGGCCAAGGATGCGCCACTCTCATTTTCATAGCGGCTAACCGCGCCGGCCAGTCTTGTCGAACTGCGACAATTTGACGCAACACAGGGGCCACTAACCTCTGACATCCTATTGAGTGGGGTGGTCGCGCGGATGATGCGCTGGCCGGTGCCGACCAGAACGAGAACGGTGTGTTTGCGATTTGAGTGTTCGTCGCCCCCCAAGTTCTCCGGGAACGGAGTTCGGCTTCTTCGGCCAGCTTCTTCACAAGTAAACAACGAGGAGAAACATATGCGAATCAGACTTCGGATGGCTGTTGTGGCGGCGGCATGCCTGCTTGCACGCGTAAGTCACATTCATGCGCAGCAACCGGCTCCGCTGACGTCCACATCCAACAGCAGCGTTGCCGGCGAAATCAAGGATCCGTCGGGCGCGGTTATTGCAGGCGCGCACATTGAATTGCGGTCCACCACAACGAACTTCCACCAAATCCAGATTTCCGATCATTTCGGTCATTATTCCTTTATCTCTGTTCCGGCTGGCAACTATGAACTCAGCGTCACTGCTTCAGGCTTTGCCAACCAGGTTCTTAGTCCGGTCAAGTTGGGAGGCGACGCGGAGGTTCCCGCAAATTTGTCGCTTAAGGTTGCCGAGGCAGAGGTGACGGTCCCGGTCGATGGGCAGGATGTCGGCTCCATTGCTGCTTCGTCTCCCAGGGGGCAAGCCTCCGGTCATAACAGCGCCGATTCACTGGCTGACGCACCCGGAGTCAGCCTGCATGGCAACGGCGAACTGGCTACCATTCCCTTCCTGCATGGGCTCGGCGATGAGCGCGCCAAGATCGTGGTCGATGGCATGACGATCTCCAGCGCCTGCCCGAATCATATGAATCCGACGCTCAGCTATGTTGCTCCGGCACAAGCCGCACAGGTGACGGTGCTGGCTGGGATCACGCCGGTTAGCCTGGGTGGAGACAGCCTGGGTGGCACGATCTCGGTGGAGTCTCCCGCGCCTGCCTTTGCCGAGCCCGGAACCAAAGTGCGCGAGGATGGCATCTTTACCGGCTACTACCGCTCCAACGGCAACAACTGGGGCGGATCGCTCATTGAAGGAATCGCCAGCGAACACTTCAGCGTCGGTTATGTCGGCTCTTTCACCACCACCGACGACTACTCCGACGGCTTCGGTCGCAAGGTCACGTCCACGTATGCACAGAGCACGGACCACGCGCTCACTCTGGCGGTGCAAGGCGGCCGCAACTTTTTTGAAGCAACCGGAAGTTTTCATCACACTCCGTTTGAAGGCTTTGTGAACGCGTACATGGACCTGACTCACAACAACGCTGCTTCACTCAATGTGCGCTATCGCCACACGCTAGCGACCGGTTCGGTGGACGCCCGTTTCTATTGGCAGAACACTTTTCACGAAATGAATTTCCTGGGAGACAAGGTCGCCGTAGACGGCGCCGGTTCAACCATGCCGATGGACACCCATGGCCGTGACCTTGGCTATCTGGTGCGCTATGAGTCTGCGTTCTCTGCGCTCCACACCTTGCGTGCCGGCAACGAACTGCACCACTTCCGCCTCGACGACTGGTGGCCGCCTGTTGCAGGGATGGCTCCCATGATGGGGCCCAGCACCTTTATCAATATCAATAATGGACAGCGCACACGGTTGGGAACCTACGCCGAATTGTTCAGCCACTGGAACCCACGCTGGTCCACTCTGTTCGGTGTGCGCAATGACACGGTGTGGTCAGATGCAGGCAATGTGCAGGGATACTCCATGATGTATGCCGCAGACGCCGCAGCCTTCAACGCCGAAAGCCATGCCAGGACTGACGCCAACTTCGACTTAACAGCGCTTGCCCGCTACGACGCCAATGAGCACGCCTCG
>JBEKOS010000576.1:0-4560 GCA_049521535.1 Terriglobales bacterium
CTGTGGAGAGTTGAACAAAGCTTGCCTCCGCATGCAGATCATCATTTTGCGTCTGCTGCAGCGGCTCGGGGCGGAGAGGTGGACGAACGCGATTTATTCTAGTCCTCGGGAGGTCGAGAATTGGCGAGAAGCTAACATGGCTGATCTTCAAAGGCTGCGGTACTGTCAGAAGCAAAACCTGTTGCGAGCGGATCACGCTCGTCGTTGCACTGTGTGGCTTCTGATCGTGGGCATAATTCTCACCGCCGTTGTATTCGTGATGTGCTTGCACTCGACGACAGTGGGATAAGGCTGTTAGCCGCATGGGCCGTCGGGGACAGACGGGAAGTACCCAGTCAAACTCCTGATTCTAGCCTCCCCGGGGCCAGCGCGTCAGACCGATCCAAGTATATTCCGTAGGAGACCGGGGAGAGGTCACTCGTTCCCCAGTTCATCGGCGTTCCGCTTGTACAATCAAATCGAAGCAAATAATTGAGCGGCTGCCGCCAAAACATGAAAGCCAAAGTCTACATCGAAACCACAATTCCGAGCTATCTGGTGGCACGGCCCAGCCGCGACCTGCTAGTTGCGGCGCATCAGCAAATTACTCGTCAGTGGTGGGAGACGCGGCGGCGGGATTTTCAGATCTACATCTCCGACCTTGTCATAAACGAGGCCCGTTCGGGCGACACCGCGCTCGCCAAGCAACGCCTTGAGTTTCTTGCCGGAGTGGAGGTTTTGACGATCAGGCCTGACATTTTGCAAATGGCTGGGAGGTTGGTTTCGGCAGGGCCAATACCCCTTGCGGTCGCTGACGACGCAACGCATATTGCCACCGCCAGCGCCTACAACTGCGAGTACTTGCTGACATGGAATTGCCGCCATATTGCCAACGCCGAACTCCGTCCTGCCCTGAAACGCATTGTGGAGGAATTCGGATTTGAGTTGCCAAACCTGTGTACGCCTGAGGAACTGATGGGAGAACAAGGATGAAATGGACAGATCCAATTGTTGAGGAAGTGCACGCTATACGCGCAGCTCACGCGGCTAAGTTTAATTACGATCTCGAGCGCATATTCGCCGACGTCCTCGAAAAACAAGAGCAAAGCACCTGGCCAAGGGCGAACCTAAAGCCGGTTGCCCGACGGAAGCGAAAGCCGGTTCGCGCCGCGAGTGCGGCATCGCCGAAGCCGCGTCGTCGACAGGCTTCGCAATAAAGTCGGGCGCACGCCGCCGATGTTTGCTACCCTTGCTCTGGAAATTGCTCCCCACTCGACATACCGCGAGGCCTCGAGTGGCGTTATTTAGTTCCAATGATTTTCCGCACACCGGGATAAACGGACCAGCCTGAACGCCCCAGTCATCAAGTGGGCGAAGCGGCCCAAGGCGGAAGTCGGCGAACCGAAATCCCTCGGCCCTATTTTTCTTGCAGCAATGCTTCGATTTGTTTCTTGAAGGCGGGCAGCGATTGCTCAAAGATCTTCCAGACAAGCTTGTGGTCAATGTCAAAATATTCATGTACCAGCCGGTTTCGAAGACCAGCGATCTTTGCCCAAGGGACCTCCGGATGCCGGTTCTTGAATTCCCCCGGTAATTGCGTGATCGCTTTGCCAATGACCTGCACTCTTCGCTCAGCGGAATCTTGCTTTTCCATATTCGTGAGATATTCCGGCTCATCGATGCCGGCGAGGTACGACTCCACGCGAAAGACTTCGCCGCAGATTGACCCACGGCGCGCCGGGACCGACGCGGTTGAAACGCAGATCGGACCCTAACAGACCAACCAGATGAATTAACCTACTTCGGATACCAGTCCAGTATCCGCACCTCGATACCGGTACCAGCCAGCCCCTGCTGAAATTTCTTCAGATCCGAGCCGAGGTAGTGGTACGGAATAACAATTTTCGGATGGAATGCCTTCACGGCGTCGGCGGCCTCCTCGGGCGGCATGGTGTAGGGCAGGTTCATGCAGATGAAGGCAACGTCGATGTTCTTTAGCGCACGCATCTCGGGAACGCCTTCGGTGTCCGAAGAGAAGTAAAAGCGCTTGCCGCCGTAGGTCAGTACGTATCCGTTGTCGCGTCCCTTGGGATGAAAAAGCTCGCCCGGAGCGGGCCCGCGCGTGAGGTTGTAGGCGGGGACGGCTTCGATGGTCCACTGCTGCCACTGCTGGGTCTGTCCGTTGGCAATGGGCTTGGCCGAGGGGAATTTCTCCACGACCGACGCCGGGGCAAAGACCTGGGTCGAGGGCTGGCTGATGGCGGCAATCGATTCCGGGTCGAAGTGGTCGAAGTGAACGTGCGTAATAAGGATGAGGTCAGCCTTGGGAAGCCCACTCAGTTTCGCCGGCTTGGCCGGATCGACATAGATGGTCTTGCCTCCGGCCTGGATAAGAGTGCTGGCATGAAAGAGCGGAGTGACCTTTACGTCACCAGCCGAGGTGGGAAAGGTCTGCACTTGCCCGAACGCGGAGAGCGATGCACCGAGTATGAACAGCAGCATTTTCTTCATGCCAGACATACTATGAAGCCGCGGACGTTAAGTCAAAGCCGGGAACGGGATGAAGAGGTTGGATTGGGGCGAGCACTGCCGGCTCGAAGCGCTGCACCGTGATCTGCACTCCTTTTTCTTTGATTCTCAGTCCTGACTCCTGCCTTCCAACTCCTGACCTGTGAGTGCCATTGAATTTCTCATCACCGCCGTTGCAATTCGCAACAGTCCACAGATTGGCTGTAAGTGCTTGATTATGCTGGCGACCGAGCGGATGAGATGCTTAATCCCGAGAATGAGCCGTTGGCGTCGTTGTTTAATTCATCAGCATTCGGCTGTAAGGAATTTCAGCACCTGGGATCGCGCGCATTCGTAACCTGCTGCGCCCTCATCGACTTGCAGCGAAAATCGCTGTGCAAGAGCAATGCCATGGTCTATGGCACAGGGATTGCACTATGAAAGGTCGGCACGCGAGTTCAGAAACAACGCCGTGCCGAAAGAAAATTTCTCTGGAGGCGGCATCATGAGAAAGAAAATTTCTCTGGAGGCGGCATCATGACAGTCATTCTGGTTCTCTTCACATTCGTAACTTTCCTGGTCATCGATCATTTCTACAGCAAGCGGCACGTCGAACAACCGGCAGTCCAGCCCATCCTGGCGATGGCGCCCGCGCGCGCCGAACGGGCCGATGCCCGGTTACGGCCGAGCGTAGTGGCCGGCTTCGAGGTCCCCGACAACATGCGCTATCATCCCGGACACACCTGGGCGTTGAGCGAGAGCCCCAACCTGGTGCGGGTGGGCATGGACGATTTCGCCTCCAAGCTGTTGGGCAAGGCGGAAGCGATCACCTTGCCGCAGCGCGGGCAGTGGATTCGCCAGGGACAGAAGCTGATCAGCTTCATGAAGAACGGCCGCAAGATTGACATGGTATCCCCGATCGAAGGCAGCGTGTCGGAGATCAACGAAGCGCTGGTCAACAATCCTGAAACCGCCCGCACGGACCCGTACGGCGAAGGCTGGCTGGTTACGGTGCAGTCGCCGGATGCCAAGACCAACTTCCGCAACCTGCTGGGCGGCGCGTTGGCGCGCGGCTGGATGGAAGAAGCCGCCGCCCGCTTGCAGCACATGATGCCGCAATTCGCCGGCGCCCTGGCGCAGGATGGCGGCACGGTGGTTGACGATCTCTCCGCCACCATCCCCGACGAGAAGTTCGCGGCGATGGCGCACGAATTCTTTCTCTGCTGACGCCCTTCGTAGCAAGGAAGGGGCGCAGGCCGCCTCCTGAAACCCTCCCCGGCAAGCGGACAGCGCGAGCCGGGGATTCTTATTGCCGGTCTTAATCCAGCAGCGTTACGCTCCCGCTTCCGATGTCGTAATAAGCTGAGACAACCTTGAGCTTTTCTTCCTTTACCATGCCCGCCACCACCGTGGAGGATTGCCGTAATAAAGCGGCCTGAATTTTGGCATTCGCCTTGGTCGCCGCCTCCAGATTGGTCCCGGCCTGATCTACTGCCGGCTGAATATGCGGATAGAGCGCGCTGATCTGTCCCGGCACATCGTGCGCCTGGATCGTGGCTTTCACCGCTCCGCAGCCGCTATGGCCCATCACCATGATCACCTTGGTGCCTAAGACCGCTGCTCCATATTCCAGACTGGCAATGATTTCCGAATTAACAATATTGCCCGCGACCCTGGCCACAAACAGATGGCCGATGCTTTTATCGAAGACCAACTCGACGGGAACCCTGGAATCAGCGCAAGAAAGTACTGCTGCAAAAGGTTCCTGTTTCTCGATGTTCTTCTGCCTGAGAATCGCCAAGTCCTGTTCGTGGGACGTCCCTTTGCCTGATGCAAAGCGCTTGTTGCCCTCCATCAATTCCTGCAATGCTTCCGCAGGGCTAAGCTTGCTCTGGGCCAGGACTCGGAACGGCGTGAACTTCAGGCCCGCGGCCGAAACCAGGCCGGCCGCAGTGCCGGTTGCGGCCATCTGCAAGAATCGGCGGCGAGATGATTCCTGCTTAGCGCCTCGGACATTAACGCTGTTATCGGAAGAAAGAGGTTTAGTCATATACGGTGCGTTTCCTTTCGGTC
>JBEKOS010000577.1:0-2985 GCA_049521535.1 Terriglobales bacterium
CTGGAAGAGCCGGTGATCCCGGACGATACGCGCGGCTACAAGGAGCTGAAGGCATACGGACGCGTGCCAATTGCCGGCGGAGAGCATGAGTTCACGGTCTTTGGATTCCGCGATCTGCTGGAGGCGAACGCGCTTGATTATATTCAATTCGACACAAACCGGGTAGGAGGGATCAGCCAGGCGCGCAAGATTACAGCGCTGGCCGAGGCGTACCAAGTTCCGGTGATTCCGCACGCAGGACAGATGCATAACTACCACGTGGTGATGGCCAGCCTGAACTCACCGATAGCGGAGTTCTTTCCCAAGGTGGACGTTGAAGTGGGCAATGAGTTGTTCTGGTATATCTTTGACGGCGAGCCGGTTCCGGTGGATGGTTATATCGATCTCGATGAAAACACTCCGGGACTCGGCCTGACGGTAAACGAAGAGTCACTCAATCGCTTCACGATCATTGAGTAAGAAAGGCACGAGCGTGATTCATCTGGTGCAACTTGGCAACGATTCGGCGCGCCGCGTGGCTGTGGTGGAGGAACCTCGGCTCCGTTGCCTCACCGAAGTGCAGAGCGTCTATGAGCTCATTAACCGTTGCCTGGCACGCCACGGCAAGTTTAGCGAGTTGGCGCTGGTGCTCGCTCAGGGCGAGACGTTGGACTACGACGCGGTTTATGCGGGAGCATGCGAGTGGCGTCTACTCGCGCCGATCGATGTGCCCGGAGAGCCATCGCGCCTGACAGTCTCTGGAACCGGCCTGACCCACCTGGGAAGCGCCAAGGACCGGCAGGCCATGCACAAGGTCGACAATCAAAGCGCTGCCGAAATCTTAACGGACAGCATGAGGATGTTCCATTGGGGCGTGGAAGGTGGGCGCCCCACTCCAGGTGAGATTGGAATTGCGCCTGAATGGTTCTACAAGGGCACTGGGGGAATCATGCGCGCACCCTTTGAGCCATTGACGGTACCTGCGTACGCGGAGGATGGCGGCGAAGAGGCGGAGTTGGCCGGAATCTACATCATTGGACAAGATTGCGCGCCGTATCGCATCGGCATGGTTGCGGGCAACGAGTTCTCCGATCACAAATTCGAAAGGCGCAACTACCTGAACCTAGCAGGATCGAAGTTGCGGACCTGCAGTGTTGGGCCGGAACTCGTGGTTGGCGTGGGGTTTCAGTCGGTTGCCGGCGAGGTGCGGATCCGTCGCGGAGCGGAGACGATCTGGTCGACACGTGTATGGACGGGCGAGGCGAATATGTGTCATAGCCTTGCCAATCTTGAGCATCATCACTTCAAGTTCGAGTGTCATCGCCGGCCGGGCGACGTGCATGTGCATTTCTTCGGCGCACATTCATTGAGTTTTGGCGACGGCATTGAACTGCAGGATGGAGACTGGATGGAAGTGCGCTATGACGGATTCGGGCGCGCGCTGCGCAACCCTATCCGCATCGAGCCGAGGGCCGCGGACCGTATCGTGGCCGTGCGGCCGCTTGAATGAGAATGAGAAAAGAGGAGAACCGTTGCTGTGACTAAGAATGTTGCGTTGCTTGGACTGGGGACAATGGGTGGCGGCATGGCGGGGAACCTGCTGAAGGCCGGATATTCGCTGACCGTGTATAACCGCACGGCGGCGAAGGCTGGGGCGCTTGTGAATAACGGTGCGCGGCTCGCATCCACGCCGGCGGAGGCTGTCGAGGGCGCATCGATCATCATCGGAATGCTCGCGGACGATACGGCATCGCGCGGAGTATGGGCGGGCAGCCATGGCGCGCTCAAGGGCGTTCAACAGGGCGCCATCCTGATTGAATCGAGTACAGTGAGCCCGGCATGGATCGCGGAACTCGCCAATCTTGCGTCGGCGCATGGCGCGGAGTTGCTGGACGCTCCCGTAACGGGCAGCCGGATGCAGGCCGCCGCCGGACAGCTTACGTTCCTGGTGGGCGGAAGCAATCGGGCGCTCGAAGCCGCAACGCCAGTGCTGAAGGCGATGAGCAAAGAGATCATTCACCTGGGACTGGTTGGGAGCGGAGCGAAGATGAAGTTGATCAATAACTTTCTTTGCGGGGTCCAGGTTGCTTCCCTGGCGGAAGGGCTTGCCTGGATTGAGCGCAGCGGCCTCGACCGGGATAAGGCGCTATCCATACTGAAGACAGGCGCGCCGGGCAGCCCGCTGCTTGGCGCGATCTCAGAGCGGATGGTCAATCACAATTACGCGGTGAATTTTTTGCTAAGGCTGATGACGAAGGATTTGGCCTACGCAGAGTCCGAGGCTTCAGGCTGCGGCGTCCATTTGAAGACGTCCGAGGCTGCGAGGGGCCTGTTTGAATCCGCTGTCGCGAAGGGTTTCGGCGAAGAGGATATGGCATCGGTGATCGAACCGCTGCGCGTAATGTAAGAGGCGCTGGACGCTCGAAAAGGGAGATTAGGTTATGGCTGTCGAACAGGTGCCGGTGGCTGCCGCGATGCGACGACGTTGACAACTTTGCGCACAGAGAACCTCGCAAACTTTGCCTGACTCATGGCCAACAACATCTCTGCGCCAATTACTCGCTTTGCGCCAAATCCACATGGCCTTGTAAGGCATGGTTCGCGATCAACTTGAGGAGAACCTCATTCCGTTTGCTTCCTGCTAAACGACTCCAGCAGATCCTCTCGATAAGGGCACAGCAGGTCGAATCGCTTCGATCTCAGCTCGCTCAGTCTTCGTGGGGACGAGAAGGTTGCCAAACGCTCAATGTTAGCGGGCAGTCCTCAAGAAACTCAGCAAACGGGGCTGTAGTCAACGAATCGCCACCAAACGTGTGCGCATTTATCATGATGCACAACAATACGTTACGCACGTATGATACCTGGGCAAACAGGAACATGCATTATCGAATGCGTGCCGCTGTGGTCCAATCGCAATACTGCTGCATATGAGTGTCCAATGTTCTGGCCACGACTCTCACAGCCGTGCGCATTTGGGCAATCGCGTAATGCAATGGTCAGCGATGT
>JBEKOS010000578.1:0-2968 GCA_049521535.1 Terriglobales bacterium
TCGCCTTGTAGGGCCTCACATCGGCGAACGTGTATTTCGTCGTCGCCTCCGGTTGTTGGTCGCCGATCAGCCGGTTCACCCAGGCATTGATGACCTTGATCGACACTTCGTTCGAGCCCGGCTTCAACGCGCTGGTAACATCCACACGGTATGGCGCATGCCAGACAATGCCCAGCGGCTTGCCGTTCACCGTCACTTCCGCCAGGTTCTTCACGTCGCCCAGGTCAATGCACAGCTTCGCACCCTTCTTGAACCAGTCCGGCGAAGCCTGAATCGTCTGGGTGTAGGTGCCCGCTCCGGAGAAGTACTTGACCCCCGTATCCGTGCTGTCAGGCCAAGAAATCAGCTTGTCCAGCGTAATGGAGGCCGGCGCGCCACGCCCCGGCTGGAAACTCACCTTCCAAGCGCCGTCCACCGTTGCTAGTTCCGTCTCGACCACCTTGGGCAAGGTGCGCGACGTCGCTTTCGTTGGCGTGCGAAATACTACAAACACCGTTCCCCACGGTTCCAGGTGGAGCGGCACCGTGGTGCGGCCATCGGCGATCTGGTAAGACACTGGCTCTGCCTTGCCCGTGTCAGGATGCCAGAGTTCCGGCGACTTGCCGGTCACGCGGAAGGTTGCGTCTACCGTCTCGTCGTGGTTATTGCGGTTATCCACGAAATACAGATCGCCATCGGCAAGCTTGCGATGTGCGAAGAGGAGGCGCGTATCGCTTTCCGGCTTGGTGTAGTCGAAGTCCGGCGCCACCTTCAGGGCATTGAAGACATCCGTAAGGCTTTGGCCCGCATACACTGTGCCTTTGCCCACCGTGTGCACGCCCGTGCCGTCGCTAAATAACTCATTGTTAAGCTTCTGGAACTCCGTCTGATCGTCGGCGAGGCTGGGATCGTCGGTGGGTTTCGGACCGGCCACCACGGCGCCATCCTCCACCAGTTGGTGAATGGCCTGCAGCACGGGCAGCGACATGTGCTGGCTATAGGGATCGAGCCCCAACACCCGGTAGTTCATGCCGCCCTTGGTGGTAATTCGTCCATCGACCGCCTTAAGCACGTGGATCAGACCGTCGGCGTTAATGTAATCGAAGCCAAAGCCTGCCGGCACATCCGGCGATTTCTTGTCAAAAATTGCGGTGAGGTTCGAATCTTCGCCGTAAAAGTAGATCACGTCCGCGCCGAAGTGCCCTTGTTGCAGCATGTAGCTGCTGCGCGCGATGTAGTTCACCCAAGGGCCCGCCGCTTCCGCCCAGGTCTCGTTGCGGTTGAACCACTGGCCACAAGGCCCAAGGGTCATTCCCGGCGCTTTGCTCACCAGCGGCTGGTGCGCCGACTCGTGAATGACAAAGCGGTTGATGCCGTTCAGCAACTCCTGATCGGCGGCCGGCTTGAGTGTTGCCGGCGACCATGCCCAGGCATATTTAGAATCACACGTGGTCAGCGACTCGGCCGCCGCCAGATTCTGACCGTAGACATGCGCCACTGAGGCTGATTCCCGATCATCCGCATTGTAGCCATACTGTTCTTTGTACTCCCCCCCGGGCGTTTGGGTCCACAAGGCGCTCATAGGCACTTCGTTGAACTTCTTGACTTCCATGCCATCCGCCACAAAGGCGCGTCCGCCCTCGTGGGATTCACCGTAATGGCCCATGCCCCATTCGTGCAGGGTTGCTTCCAACTGGCCATAGTGCTCGTCCGCGATCAAATCGCCAATCGTCTTCCGGAAGTCCCACAGGAATTTATCGCTTGCTTCGGCACTCTCGACCACCTGCCCGGTGAGAACCGGCATCCAGGGGAGCGGATCGTAGCCACGCCGCTTCTTAAACTGCGCGATCATGTTATCGGTCCAATTTTGCGAGCCCGCCTCCCAGCTATCGTTGACGACATAGCGAAGGCCTCGCTTGCCCATCAAATCGGGACCTACTGCATTCTTATAACTATCAAGGTAGGTCTCCATATACTTCTTCACATATCGGCGGTCCAGTTTGTCCACCTCGAGGCCCGTAGCCTCAGCGGTGGCCGGGTGATTGGTAATTCCCAGCAGAGAGTACCCAAAGCGAAGCACAACCCAGTCGCCGGCCGGCGGGGTCCAGTCAAGTGTTCCGTCCGGACGCATCTTCGCAGTCAAGTCCAGGACGTCGGCCTTGGCAATGGCGTCCGCAGGGTCAACCGGGGGACTCGCCAGGGAGTAGATATCCAATTCCGGGACGAAAGCGGCTTTGTCCTCAAACCGGTTCACACGCGCTCCCGGATGGAGAGCCAGTTCGGCGACCTGATAGTCGGTCGGCGGCGGTCCGATCTTGGCGTCGGGCGAATTAGGGTCGATGTTCTTGGCCCAGTCCGGCAGAGGGGGCGGCGGGTTTCGCTTGAATACGACGCGGAAGTACTTGGCCGTTACCGCAGGAAACGAAATTGTATTCTGAGGAGCGGAGTCGCCCGTCAGCTTGGCCACCAGCCGGAAGTTTTCGCCGTCGTCGCTGGCCTCGAGGGTTTTTTCCGGGGCGCCGATCCCAGCCAAGAGAGCTTCCGGCCCGTCCGGGTCCTTGGTGGCAAATGTAATCGAGCGGATGGCTTGCGGCGCTTCGAATTCGTACTGAATCCACGAACTCGCGCCCACTGCCGGGATCGGCAGCTTGGTCGTCTTCTCAAGGTCGCCATCGGTAAGCATTGCCAGGTCGGGCGAGCCTCCGCTGGCCGTGATCTTCGCGTGCAGCGACTCGAACGGAACATCGCCAGCCGTTCTGCGGTAGGCGACGACGACGGAGTCGGCATAGAACTGCGGAATCGGCGCAGAACCGGCGGGCGCGGCGATCACATCATGAATGTTCATGCTTTGGAACGCCCCGGTGTTTGACGGCGGATGCGCCAGCGTACCCGTGAACGGCTTGACGCCTTCCACAAATGTTTCGCTCCACACATACTTCTTCATGCCCTCGGATGCCGGCACCCACGGGCCGCCCGATTCGCTCCAGCC
>JBEKOS010000579.1:0-2958 GCA_049521535.1 Terriglobales bacterium
AGCACTTCATAGGGTCCGCCTTCCAGGAAGCTGCGCTCGACGATGTAGCCGGCAAGATTCGCTTTCTTCTCGGTCTTCCAGGCTACGACAATTTTTGCGAGTCCCGGCGTGGCCGACACCGGCTCGGGAGGCGCAAGGGCGCGAAAATCCGGATAGAAAATCCGCACCGTGCTGCCCGCGCTGCGCCGCCCGAACACGTCCACGCTGAAGATGTGGTAGGTCAGGGTATCGTTGCCGGGCGCATTCCGATCGAGGAACAAAGGCAGTTTCGGATCCCACTTGGTGCCCACAATGACCGGCTTGGCATTCACGGCCGCGCCCGACTGTCCTCCGCCATCGCGCTCGATGGCATAAGAAATAACCGGAAGCTGGCGATTCTCTGCCGCGGGAGTCCATCCCAGCGAGACGCCGCTCTGGTCGCCTTTGGCTTGCACATCGGCCGGAGCAGGCGGAGGCGCGGTCACCTGCGCAGCATCCACCGCAACGCTGGTCAGTTGCAAACCTGTAGTTTTACCCGCCTCGTCGAGCGCTTCCACTTTGTAGGTCCGGCTGCCGGACGCGACGTTGTCCAGGGACCAGGAAAGTCCCAGCGCGCGCGCGTAGTTCGAATCGCTGAAGGCTTTGAGGGCGAGAATGGCGATTAGGTTTTTGTGTTGTGGGCTTGGGTCGGGCTCGGCCAGCACGGGCAACAATTTGCCGACCGCGTCCGCGTCTTCGACCGAGAGAGCTTTCAACGCCGCCGCATCTCCCATCTTGATTTGCGGCGCGATGATCTGTCCGGTGGAATCGGAAAGCTTCCACCCGCCGGCAGGCCAGTTGGAGGGCGGAGGAAACCAGAGCAAAGAAATATGTCCCTTGCCGTCCGACGCCGCAAATATGGCTCCGGAAGACTCTTGCGCCGCGCAAAGGGATGATGCCAGCAGGAAACTGGCCGCGGCGGCAAGCAACAGTTCGCGTCGGATGATCATGACTTTTGCAGACCTACGTTTCTACCAATTCCCTCAGGGGCTAAAGCCCCTCATCAATGGGACCACTGGCGGCACGGCTGAAGCCGTGCCCTTCCCAAAACCCGTTCTTCTCCAAAAACCGACCGACGAAGCCAGTTCAAGAAACCAGATCAGCCGCTTCAGTTCACGTTCTTACAGACTCACCGAAAACGAAATCGAGCCTACGACTGGAACGCTGATGCTGGCGCTGGCTTCGATCTCCACCGGCATCGCCGAGGCCTGAATCTGCGCCGAAACGCCGGCGGATACGCAGGCATTGCCGGCGATGCCCGTGTTCACGCAGACGCCGGCATTCACGTTCGCGCTAAACGTTCCGGCGATGTGCGGCTGCGGCGTCACCATAAGCCCCATATCCACGGTGTCGTTCACCCAGGCCGATGCCACCCCGGAGCTCCCCACGGTGAGATTAATGCCCTCGCTGCCGCCGACGTTCAGTCCGGCGTCGGACAGCATGACATACATACTCGCATCCGAGAGCAACAAGTGTCCCTGAATCCGCGGGCCCTGCTGTTGTCCGGCATAAATGTGCCAGGGAGCGCTGGGGCCGAAGTGCATGGTGACCGCGGGAGCGGCCTGCGTGCCCAGACTCATCGAGGCTATGCCGTCCATAAAGCTCAGACCACCCCAAAGCTGGCCGTCGAAATTGCCGCCGGCAAACTGCAGCACGCCGTGGAAGTCGCCGTCGCCGCTGGCCGGCGGATTCTTCAGCAGCCATGCGCTGAAGTCGACGCGCGCTCCGGAATCCTGCCCACCGGACTTAATGGTCAAACCACCGTCAATCGTGTAGGTGAACTGGTCCGGCATGCCGAGTCGCACCCCGGCATTCACCAAGACCGAGCCATCCTGCACGGGCTGCTCGCTGGCCAGCGAACCCGTATCCTGAAATGCGCTGATGGGGAAATTGTGTCCCACTCCGCCTTGAATCCGGTACATATTCATCACCGGCGGCACCGGAATCAGCACCACTCCGGTAGGTCCGAGAGGAATACTGACTCGCGTCAGCCAATAGTCTCCGCCATTGGGGAAATAGCCCAGACGGAATTCTCCCGTGACCGGTGGGCCGCCCACGACTGAGAGATCCACGCTGCCCGAATATTCGGTATCGTTCGCGCCGGAATAAAGAGGATGGATTTTGGAGTCGGAACTCGCCTGCCCCGCCGGGAATGGAAAATCAATGGTGAAGGGATTGTGCGTCGGTCCGTTTCCGATGTAAGTGCTTCCCGGTTCGTCGAGCTCATAATTCACTTGCACCGCAGCTGCCGGCAGCGCTTCGGAAATGTGCAGGTTCGTGCTGAATTGCGCGGCCAGAACTTGTGCGCCATGTACGGGCGCGGTCAGTTGCACCGATAGCAGATCGAGCGGCGTCTGCCCCAGCGTCGAACTGCCTCCCAGCGAAATGCTGAGGGTCTGGGCGCCGTTGGGGAAATAGCCTCGGCCATCCATACCAAAGAAGTAAGGATGATCGAAAGCGGCGAAGGGCTTGTTTTCCGCGGAGAAAGCGAAGTGCGTATCCGCCTGCACTCCCCAACCCAGCGCAGAGTCGAGGAACTGCAGATTCTTGGCCGTGATCTTGATGTTGCTGAAGGTTTGCGTCACCGTCTGGCAGGGATTGGGCACGGTCGAACAGGGGAACGTCAGCATGGCCTGCTGGCCTCCGCCCGATTGCAGCGAAGCGTTCCCGACTAGATCCGTGTTAAGGAACGGCACGTGGATGTCCATGCTGTTATAGGTCGCGCTGAAGTTCCCGTTGAAGGCCTGCACCTGTATGGACTTGAAACTGACCGTGCCCGCGCCCACCGCGGCGTGAAAGGGTCCGGTGGTAAACGCGCCGCAAAGTCCGGCGCCGCCGCTCGCTCCCGTGCCGCTGGTGATGCCCCAATCCGTCACCACCTGTTGCATCGAAGAAGCCGAGACCAGGTTCATGGTGTAAGGGTTGACCGTCAGATTCGGA
>JBEKOS010000580.1:0-2947 GCA_049521535.1 Terriglobales bacterium
GCCGCTTTGGCGGAACTGTCGCTCATGTTCGCCTCCCGAGCCCAGCAAATTACGGAGGTCATCGAGCCGGCCTTGCAGCAGGGCCGATGGGTGCTTTGCGACCGGTTTACCGATTCCTCCGAAGCCTATCAGGGCGGCGGGCGCGGGCTGGGCAGCGAAGCGGTATTGACCATGCACCACGTAGTCTGCGGCGACCTGCAACCGGACCTGACGGTGCTGATGGACAGCGACGCCGAGGCGAGCGTCGCCCGGGCGCGCCGCCGCAACCTGGCCGCGAAAAACCACGAGACACCAGGACCGGACGAGAATCGCTTCGAGCGCGAAAACCGTATGTTCTTTGCCCGCGTCCATGACGCCTACCTCAAAATCGCCCAACGCGAACCGGACCGGGTCTACATGGTCGATGCCCGCCGTGCACCGGACATCGTACACGCCGATATCGTTGCGGCAGTGCGCCAACGCTTGAAAATTGGGGCAAAGGTCGAGAACACCGGCGGACGCCCGTTAGCATAGCTGTGCGGCATGCATGTGCGTAGTGCGCGGCGGCGGGAACGGCCGCATCGTAAGCTGTGAGGCAACGCTGTGGGATTTGCTGACTTCCTTGGCAATTCGGATACGGTGACGCGGCTGCGCGAAATGCTGGAGCGCGATCGCTTTCCGCACGCGCTGATCCTCAGCGGCCCGCGCGGCAGCGGCAAGTACACGCTGACGCAAATGGTCGCCAAGGCCGTCAATTGCCTGGAGCGGCCGCGAACAGCGGCTTTCACTCGCCAGTCGAGAGAGAAATTCGACACCGCATACCGGCTCAATCGAGATGCTGACCCTGGCGACTTTGCCGAAGCCTTGCCCGATTTCTGTGGTCGCTGCTCCAATTGCGTGCGCATTGGCCAAGCCGACGATCTGGAAGCGCGTTTTGCCGAAGCCGTGGAAGCGCGCGACGGCTTGCGCGAGACCGACAAGCGCGAGACGCGAATTTTCGTGCAGACGTATCCGGACGTGATGGTGATCCCGCCCGATCCGCCACAGATGATGGTGAAAGTCGACCAGGTGCGTCACCTGACGGCCTCCATCTACTACAAGCCAGCCGAGGGGCGCCAGAAGATCTATATTTTTCCCGACCCCGTATTTGTGAAGGAAGCGGCCAACGCGCTGCTGAAAGTTCTGGAGGAGCCCCCGGAGTTTGCCATCATCTTCCTGCTGGCCGAAAACCCGGCGATGCTGCTACCCACCATTCGCTCACGTTGCGTAACCATGACCCTGGCCCCGCTGCCGCTGGCTGAAGTCGAGCAGCATCTGGCTCACAACGTAGGCTGGAGCGCCACGCAGCGTGAGCTGGTAGCGCGGCTGAGCTGCGGCGCGCTGGGACGGGCCCGCAGTTTCGATCTCAACGGCTACCTCGCGGCCCGGCAGGACGCTCTGCTGATACTCAAAGCCGCCATTGCTGGAACCGATCATAGCGACCTGTTCCGGGCCACAGAAACTTACCGGGCGGGCGCCGAGGGTAAGGAGAAAACCGAGGAGTTGATCGCGGCTCTCTATTCCCTGCTGCGTGACATGCTTTCACTGATGTCGAACGCACCGCATCTGGTACACAACATCGACATCGTCTCCGATTTGACCGCCCTCAGCCACCAGGTGAACTTCGACTGGATTGCCGCTGCGGCCGAGCGGGCCGGCGAGGTTCACAGCGGGATGCGTCGCAACCTTTTGCGCTCGCTCTCGCTGGACGCGCTGGCCTCCTCACTCGAAATTTAGATCAATTTAGCGAAAGCTATTACCTATGAAAAATTTGCTCTCGGGTGCAGCTATCCGGGCTCTGCCAGGCTGCGGAAAAGCGCGCCACGCCCCCTGAAGCCCGCGAAAAACAGAGTATCTGCTTTATTTTCAAGCGATAAAAGGCAAACCGCCGGTGGTGAATACCGGTCAAAATTTTGCCTCGCCGTAGCGCAGCTCGCTTGCCGCATCCTAAGCCTGCATCGTCACTGAGGTCTTGTGATTTGCTCACTGGCAGAGCGACAAAAGCTGTGGTAGGGTAACTGCAAGTTCAAACCTCGGCATTAGGATCAGCGAATAACTTTTAATCGGGCGACGGTGGTGCGCTCTGGGAAGTGAAAATCTCGGAACGGGGATCAATGACGGTACGCCCTTACTTAAAGAACTCAAGGCCGTACTCCCCTCTAGGGAGCTAAATGAAATGAAGAACGGAACAGATTCGACGGCAGTTGGCCGCGCCCCAGACACGGAAGCTTTCTCCAACCGGAAGCTGATTCGTCCCAGTCTGAGCCGCGACCCGGGACGTTCCGCCGCGAGCGTGGAGAATACCGCGATTGAACGTCGTGAGCGCGCCGAGCGAAACGGAGCCGTTGGCGGGATGAAAAAACCGACGCCGCCGGAACAAACGCACGCCGAAAATTTTTATTACCAGAAGCAGATGCAGTCGAAAACTCCAATGGTCATCGTGCTGCAGGATGGCGAGCAGATTCACGGCATCATCGAGTGGTATGACAAGAGCTGCATTAAAGTCACGCGTGGCACGCAATCGAACCTGCTGATCTACAAGCCCAGCATTAAGTACATGTTCAAGGAAGCTGAAGCCAACGGCCGGAAATAATTCGCGTTTCAAAAACAGGTGCGGTCCCGCCGCCCTTCTCTACCGGCCTGGCATCCCATTCATTTTCTCAATAGTTCAGGCCGTCATCTCCGAGCGGCAACAAGGATTGATATATTTGGCGGAAACGCGGAAGTCGCTGGAACCGCTAAAAGGCGAATAAAAGCATGAGCATACATTGTTGCGACCGGATGGACTTCGACCTAAGCCAGAAATGTGACATCCATAAGGCTCGTGCTGACTGCCCCGACGCTTTGGTCGCTGTCGTCGAAGGTGGTTACGGCCTGCTTATCCATGATGGCGGGTCGTCCGTCGTCGAAATCAGCTTCTGTCCCTGGT